>JADGOD010000105.1 GCA_017883125.1 Acidimicrobiales bacterium | reverse complement strand
GCACTGGCTATGGTCCCTTGCCCCACCACTCCCGCCAGCGCCTCCGAGGCAAGGGTCTATCTCCCCTCAATCACAGGGGAGTCTCGAGGTCACATCTCGCCTTCGGTCTCGTCTTCCTGCGCCACGTCCATCGACTCTCGCAACCTCGAGACGCCTACAGCCCCTCTGGCCGAGACCCTCTCCGAATCACGAGCGATCAGTTGGCGTGACACCCCCTCCGAATTGGTCCGAGCAGTCCATGTCACAGCACGGATCCGCTCACCTCAAGGGTGCCGTCAATCACCTTTCAATCGAGAGTCCCGGCTCACTGCGCAAGCGCACAGCGATCGTGGTCTGAGAAACCCCCAAGGCTCAGTTCGGGACATCATCTCTGCCTATCGAGAGGTTGGCTCCCATCTCGGAGCCGCCGAGATCTGCTCGTCCACACCGAAGACCGCAAAGCGCATCGTTCAAGCGGTGCCTCGCCAGGCATTCGGCGTCCACTCTGGAGCAGGGCTCGGGTGTGGTCACCTCCGCTCATCGGCTCACTCGGCGGGCAGCTCCACGTCGACCATGCCGGTCGCCATCATGGCCCCGTCTTGATTGCGCATCTCGACCGACACCGTGGCGATGTGGTGGCGCTTCCGCTCGACCCGGAGATCGACCACCTCCCCGTCGAGGAAGGTGGCGTCGCCGGTGAAGGCGGGGTTGCGGTAGCTGCACTTCGAGTGCGTGATGAAGCCCCACTCGCCCGCCCAGGCTGAGACGAAATCGAGGATCCAGCTGCCCATCGACGCGCCGTAGCCGTAGCCCCGAGGCATGCCGATGTGCTGGGCCCAGTGGGGCTGCAGGTGCCCCCGAGATGGTCCGAAGTAGGCGCCGTCGGTGAGCTCGGGGTTCGTGCGCTCCATCCGACGGTCGCCCTCGTGGCCGGCCATCTCCCTCGTGTAGCCGAGATCGATCGCCGAAACGGTAGTCGGGCCGGTGCGCGTGGCACCCCAAGCGTTCATGGGGAAGGCGCGCCACTCTGTCGTGAAGCTGGCCAGGCTGTGCGGCCCGAGCACGCTACTCGCCAATCGCTCGCCGACCTCCACCGAGGCGATCATCCGCTTGTCGTGCTGGAGCTCCTGGATCTGGCGGATGAAGCCCTCCCTGATCTCGTCGAGACCGACGAGCTCATCGTCGCTCCACTGTTTCTCCGAAGGTTCAGAGAAGAGGGCCTTCTCCTTCGCCTCGCGCACGGCGTAGCGGATGTAGGTCGAGCGCTGGAGGGCCACACGCTCGCCCCGCTGATTGATGTAGAGCGTGTCACCCCGCTGGAAGCAGGTCGGTCCGGCGAACCGGGTCTCGGTCACGCGGTAGTCGAAGGGCATGCGGTGGCAGACGAGGTGATCGCCGGCGACGATGCGCGGACCGAAGAACCACCACTCGTCGCCGCCGAAGATGCCGTGTGAGTTTGGGATGCGACCCACCTGCGCCGGCGCACAGCCGTGGCTGGTGTCCGTAGCGACGGCGAAGGACTGCGGGGCCACGATCGAGCCGAAGCGGCTCTCTGTCGCCCACCGCGCGTCGTAGTGGAGCGGATTCGGATAGTGCATGGCTTGGACCCAGCGCCGGATGTCGTTGACGTGGACGTCCTCCTCCAGCTCGCCGGCCCGGATGGGGACACCCATGTGCCGATCCAGGTCGGAGACGTCGAGGACCTCGCGCGGCGCATCGCTCTGACTCATGCTGACATCCCTCCCTGTGCTGCGAGGCGATCCTGGACCAGCGCGAGGAGCGCTTCGTCACGCACCTTGATCTCGCCCGTGGTCATGGGGATCTCGCCGTCGTCGAAGAACAGCACCTCCTTGGGCAACTTATAGGAGGCGATGCGCCCCCGCAGGAAGTCGATCAGCTCGTCCTCGGTCGCCGAGGCGCCGTCCTTGAGCACCACGCAGAGCACGACCCGCTGCGCCAGGCGGGCGTCGGGGACCCCGACCACGCGAGCGAGCTTCACCGGCTCGCAGGCTCGCAGCTGGACCTCGATCTCGGCCGGCGACACGTTCGCCCCGCCAGTCTTGATCATCTCGGTGCGCCGTCCGCTGAAGTGCAGGTAGCCCTCGTCGTCGTAGTGGCCGAGGTCGCCGGTGTGGAGGAATCCGTCCTCGTCGAGGCACTCTCCTCGCGTCTGCTTCACGTAGTGCTCCATGAGGGTCGGACCGCGCAGGGCCAGCTCGCCGTCTTCGTTCGGACCGAGCACCAGTCCGGTGCCGGGGTCCACGACGCGGAGCTCGTTCCCGGGGAGGAGCCTGCCGATGCTCGCCTTGAGCAGTGCGCGCGGCGCGTCGGAGGGGTGGGCCGCGAAGAAAGCGCAGGTCTCCGACAGCCCGTAGCCCACGGGCATGTTCCAGCTCGGATCGCCCGTGACCGCGGGGTGACGGGTGAACACCGACTTACCGAAGACCTTGGTGAGCGATGACAGGTCGGTCGCCGCCCAGTCGGGGTGCTCTTCGAGGGCGGCTGCCTGGTGGGGAAGCGTGTAGGGCTCGGTGACTCGCTCGCGCGCGAGCAGCCGCAGCGCCTCGCCGGCGTCGAAGCCCTCCTGCATGATCCAGCACCCACCGGCGGCCAGGGTCGCTCCCATGGCGGTGTTGAGACCGGCCGTCCAGAACATCGGCAGCGCCGCCCACAACCGGGTCGTCTCGTCGCGGGCGAAGATCTCGGCCTGCAGCCAGAACTGCAGGCTGGGCGACTGGTGGCTGTGGAGGACGCCCTTGGGGTGATCGGTGGTGCCCGAGCTGTAGATCACCAGGCCGAGGTCCGAGGGTGTCACCTGCGCGGCCACCGCGTCGAGGAGCTCGTCGTCGATGTCGTCCCCGCGGGCGAGGAAGCTGTCCCACGACTCGATGCCCGCCGACTCGTCGAGGGCTCCGAGGGCAGCGAGTCGGCGGAGGTACGGATAGCGCGGATCGGCCAGCGCTCCGGTGCCCGACGAACCGAGGCCGAGGTGGGCCAGGTCGTTGACGAAGCTCCGACGACCCATCGTCGACTGCGCGAGCAGGACCGAGAGATCCGCATGGCCGAGCAGGTAGCCGAGCTCTGGCACGGTCGAGAAGGTCGAGAGCGGCACCACGACCGCCCCCGTCATGGCGGCACCGAAGAAGGCGCCCACGGCCTCGGGGCGATTGGCCATGAGGATCCCGACCCGGTTTCCCTTCCCGATGCCGAGGGCAAGGAGGGCTCGCGCCACCTTGCGGGCCTGGCGGCCAAGTTCGGCGTAGCTCCAGCGCACCGTCGCCCCGTCGAGGAACGGGTCATCGAAGACAAGCGCCTCGTTGTCGGCGAACCGCTCGACGACCTCGTCGAGGAACGCGCCGATCGTCAGCGCGCCGATGCCGGGGTGAGCCTCGAGTGGAGGCCCATGGAGATCGTTCACCGCTGTAGTTTGGCTCAGGGCTATGGGCGAGACAACCGAGTTTCCAGTCACGGTCGGGGAGTGCCTGGCTCGTGCGGTGGCACAGCACCCCGCGGGAGAGGCCCTCGTCACAAGATCGGGTCGCTACACCTACGCCGAGCTCGACCACGTGGCCGGCCGAGCGCGCGACGCCCTCTGGGCCCTCGGCGTCCGGCCGGGTGACCGCGTGGCGGCGGCCCTGCCGAACGACACCGATGTCGTGGCGTCCTTCCACGGTGCGATGCGCCTCGGCGCAGTCTGGCTCGGGGTCAACCGCAACCTCGCGGCACCCGAGAAGGAGTACCTCCTCGACGACAGCGATGCCTCGCTCCTGCTCTGTGATGCTGAGACGGCGGCGCAGCTGGGCACTCGCCGCTCGGCAACCCGACGCGCGGTGGTCGGCGAGACAGGTGAATGGAGCGACGCCCTGGCCTCCGCAGACCCCGTCGAGCTCGCCGACGTCGATCCCTTCGCCCCAGCGGCGCTGGCCTACACCAGCGGCACCACCGGTCATCCCAAGGGGGCGGTGCACAGCCAGTACAACCTCCTGCTCCCCGGAGCGTCCCTGGTGGCCAGCCGCTCGTACGACTCGTCGCTCCGCAAGGGCGACTGCTATCCGCTCACGGTGCTCAACCTCCAGGTCCTCACGACGCTCCTCGTGGCGCAGGTGGGGGGCTGCGCCGTGATCATGGACCGCATGGACGCCGACGGCGTGGCCGAGTGGATCCGTCGAGAGCGGGTCACCACCTGGAACGGTCCCCCGGCGCTCATCCACTCGCTGGCCTCCGGCGCCATCGACCCTGCCGACCTGGCTTCCCTCGACGAGGTGTGGACCGGCGGGGGCGACTGCCCCGAAGCCCTCCGAGAGCGATTCTCTGCTCGATTCGGGATGCCAGTGCTCGCCACCTACGGGCTCAGCGAGGCGCCTACGGTGGTGACCATCGACAGCCGCGACGGGGACCACCGCGACGGGGGGAGCGGCCGCCCCCTGCCGCACCTGGCCGTCGAGATCCGTGACGAGCAGGGCGCCGCGCTCGGGGTCGGCGAGACTGGCGAGATCTGCGTGGGCGCGGTCACCGAGGGTCCGTGGGCCGGTGCCTACCGCACGATGCTCGGCTACCTCGGTCGGGAGGAAGCCACGGCGTCCTCGCTGGCCGGCGGCGTCCTGCACACCGGCGACATCGGCTTCCTCGACGCCGACGGCTTCCTCCACGTGCGCGAGCGCAAGAGCCTCGTGATCATCAGGGGCGGAGCGAATGTCTACCCAGCAGAGGTCGAGCGGGTCCTGGGCGAGGCCCCCGGGGTCGCCGGCTGCGTCGTCTTCGGCGTACCCGACGAGCGACTCGGTGAGCGGGTGATGGCCGCCATCGAGGTGACTGAGGTATCCGTGCCCGATCTCGTAGCCATCGAGTCCTTCTGTCGCGAGGCTCTGGCTCGGTACAAGGTGCCGGAGCGATTCGTCGTGCTCCCGACGCTCCCGCGCAACGCGATGGGCAAGGTGGTTCGTTCAGGGCTGGCCCAGTTGGTGAGCTGAGCGGGGGACGCCGTTGCCGGCACGCAGCTCGGCGCCCAGATCCCGACACGCGGGCAGTTGACAACGGTCGCGTTCGAGGGCAAGGTGTCGCCTGCTGCCAGCCGGCAGCGTCAGGGGGAGGGGGTCATCATTTGCGAGCGGTTGCGAACGACCCGGCCCACCACGCTGAGCGCTCGGCGCGAGCTCAGCCGACCCTCCCGTGGAAGGTCGGTGGTCTGGAATGACGACCCAAGGCTGGCCGGCTGGGGCAACCATCGGTGGTGTCGCCATCCCCGCCGTGCCTGACCTGGCCAGGATGCGACACGAACGTCACCTCCGGCTCCAAGAGCAGCTGGCGGCGCAGGATCTCGCCGGCTTGGTCCTGCTCGGCTCGTCGAACGTGGCCTTCGCCACCGGGGCCGACCTCCCCGGCGAGGACAGCGGGCGTGCGGGGCTCTTCCGCAGCGTCGCCATCGTCGTTGCCGGCAGCGAGGCCCCGTACCTCTTCACGCCCTACCCGGATGCGGCGCCGAGCGAGCTCACCGGTCCGTTCCTCCAAGGTCCGCTCTTCCCCGATCTCGACGAGGGGATCGACGATCTGGTCGACGCCGTCAGCGGGCTCATGTCGCCCGGCGCGCGCCTCGGCGTGGACGAGGTGACGCATCCGATGATGAGGGCGCTGGAGCACTTCGAGCTGCTTGATGCCCGATCCGTCCTGGGACCGGTGAAGCTCACCAAGACCCCGGATGAGATCTCGTGCATCCGGATGGCGCAGCACCTCACCGAAGAAGCGATGGAGTCCACACGAGCCATCCTGCGTCCGGGGATCCGCCAGACCGACCTGAGCGCAACCTTCCTGCGGCGCGTCTTCGAGCTGGGTGCGACCTCGAACGCCATCGACCCCATCTGGCAGGTGATGCCCGCGACCAAAGCAGCCGGGCCGTGGACGATTCATGGCGACCTCGCCTACCCGACGGCCACGACCGATCGGATCTTGCGCGAGGGTGACGTGCTCTGGGTCGATGCGGGCATCACCTACCACGGCTATGCCTCGGACTACGGCCGGACCTGGATCACCAGCGCCGATCCTGCACCGAGCGATCGGCAGCTCTCGCAGTTCACGCGGTGGCGCTCGGTGGTTGATGCCGCCCTCGAGATCTTGGAGCCCGGGGTCACCGCACTGGAGCTCGGCGCCGCGGCCATCCGGGCCAACGGAGGCGAGAAGCCGTGGATCGAGCACTTCTACCTCGCCCACGGGATCGGGACCGACAGTGCCGAGATGCCGCTCATCGGCACGGACCTTGGGTCTGCATTCGACGAGTCGCTGGTGATGCAGCCGGGCATGGTGGCGGTGTTCGAGCCTGTCATCTGGGATGACGGAGCGGCCGGCTACCGCTCCGAGGACGTCGTGGTGATCACCGACAACGGTTTCGTCGCTCTCAGCGATGCCCGCTACGACCCCTTCGAGCTCGTCACATGAGCAGCAGCCTGATGGCGCGCGAGGACGGTTCGGGCCCCGACTTCACGCGGCTGCGCGCCGAGCGGCGGATGAGGCTCTTCGACGCCGCTGACGCCGCGGGGCTCGACGCGCTAGTCCTCGGTCGAACCGCCAATGTGCGCTATGCCGCGGGCATCCGACAACTGTGGCGATCTGGTACATCCCCCTTCTCCCCCGTGTCGGTGATCATCCCCCGGACCGCCAGGATCCACCTGCTGTCGTCCTGGGACGAAGGCATCCCTCCGGAGATCCCCCACGAGGATCTCTACGGGATGTTCTGGAACCCGACCAATCTCCTGGCGGCGCTCAGGGAGATCCCGGGCCTGGCCCAGGCTCGGAGGGTGGGTACCGACTCGGTGACGCCCATGTTCCTCGCCTCACTTCCCGAGGTGGCCCCTCACGCCGAGCTCTCTGATGCGTCGGGGCTCATGGCCCGCATCCGGGCCGCCAAGACGCCCGACGAGCTCGCCTGCATCACCATCGCGGCCACGATCGCCGAAGCAGGTCTCGCGGCCCTCGAGGAAGCGCTGGTCCCTGGAGTGACCGAGCGCGAGCTGCTGGGCGTCTTCGACGAGTCCATCGCCCGACTGGGAGCACCGACGCCACCGAGCGAGGGCGTGGCGTTCGCCACCGCTCGCTCCGGAGCCGTCCACTTCCGGAACCTGGTGACCGATCGCCCGGTAGGAGACGACGAGTTGGTGGTCTTGGCCCCGGGTGCCTTCTATGGCGGCTACGAGGGCGGCCTTGCGCGGACGAGGCCGTCGGGGAGCAGCCCACCTCCGGATTCTGCTCAACTTGCCGATCGGTGCCGCACCGGGCTCGACGCCCTGGTCGGGGCGTGCCAACCCGGGAACGCGGGGGCCGCCCTCTACCGGGCGTGGGAGGAGACCGGTGAGCCCGAGCCCGTGATCGCCCTCGCCCACGGCACCGGCCTGGGCGCCGAGCTGCCGCTCGTGGGCTTCGGCCGCGGGGCGGATGCGGTGTTGGTCGAGGGGGCCGTCCTCAGCGTCCAAGCCTGGGTCACCGAGGAGGGGACCGGGGGCGTCCTCGAACGTGAGCTCGTCCATGTCGGCCCCGATGGTCCCGAGGTGTTGACCAAGAGCAAGAGGAGCCGCCCATGAGCGATGCCGAAGAGCACACCGCGGAGTTCGACCACCATTCGCCGTCGTTCTTCGACCACCGCCACGAGGAGTGGGCCAAGCAGCGGCAGTGCCCTGTGGCCTACAACCCTCGCTACGGGGGGTTCTGGGTCGTGAGTGGCTATGACGAGGTAACCGCCGTCTCGAGGGACGGCTCGACCTTCTCGAGCAAGTACGAGGAGAACTCGCCCGACGGCATCGAGTACCTGGGGATCATGGGTGTGCCCCGGCTGAAGGGGGTCCCCCCGGCGCTGATCGCCGAGGTGGAGGGATCGACGCACGCGGCCCTGCGGCGCCTCTTGAACCCGTTCATGCTGCCGTCCGCCGTCGCTGCCGCTCGACCCTTCATCGAGCAGTGCGCCACCTGGTTCCTCGATCAGCAGATCGAGCGCGGCCAGATGGATCTGGTGAACGACTTCACGAATCCGGTCCCCGCAGTCCTAACCATGAAGATGGTGGGGCTCCCGTGTGAGAGCTGGACCTACTACGCAGAGGTCTTCCACTCGGTCAACGCCTTCGGGGCGGGAACTGAGGAGCGAGCCCGTGCCCAGTCGCTCATGACCGGCATGATCGCCGAGCTGCTCCGAGTGGCTGAGGAGCGCAGGAGCGACCCGAGAGAGGACATCCTGAGCGAGTTGGTGCACCTCGAGGTCGAGGACGGCCGGAGGCTCCGTGACGACGAGCTCATCGGTGTGCTCTGGAACCTCATCGGCGGCGGGCTCGACACCACCTCCTCGCTGACGGCGCTCTCGCTCTACCATCTCGATCGCCACCCCCAGCTCCGGCAGCGGTTGATTGACGAGCCGAACCTCCTTGTGTCCGCCACCGAGGAGTTCCTTCGGTTCACCTCGGTCAACGAGACCCTCACCCGCACCGTGACCGCCGACACCGAGCTCGGAGGTCAGCACTTGAAGCGGGGGGACTTCCTGATGCTGAGCTGGCTGTCCGCCAACTTCGACGAAAAGGTCTTCGACCGACCCGATGAGGTGATCCTCGATCGGTCGCCCAATCCCCATCTGGCCTTCGGCGTGGGTCCGCACCGGTGCATCGGCATGCACCTGGCCCGGGTGATGTTCGCCGTGCTCATGCGCGAGATCCTCACCCGAGTGCCCGACTATCGAGTCGACCGCGAAGCCACCCGCTTCTACCGGGGCAACCCCGAGCTCGCCGGTGTCGTCACCATGCCCACAAGCTTCGCTCCGGGAGCGGTGGTCGGCGTCGAGCGGCCATTCTGATCCGGGAGGGCAGTCGAGCTCTGACGGCGACTGGGGAACCAAGATAGGTG
>JADGOD010000104.1 GCA_017883125.1 Acidimicrobiales bacterium | reverse complement strand
GCGGACGCCCGGGGGCTCGTCCATCTGGCCGTAGACGAGGGCGGCCTTCTCGATGACACCGGACTCCTGCATCTCGATCCAGAGGTCGGTGCCCTCTCGGGTCCGCTCTCCGACTCCGGCGAACACCGACACACCACCGTGCTGGGTGGCGACTCGGTTGATCATCTCCTGGATGAGGACGGTCTTGCCCACGCCCGCTCCTCCGAAGAGGCCGATCTTCCCACCCTGGACATAGGGCTCGAGGAGGTCGATGACCTTGATGCCGGTCTCGAACATCTGAGCCCGGGGCTCGAGCTGGTCGAAGGCGGGGGCGTTTCGGTGGATCTCCCAGCGCTCGGTCACAGGGCCGATGTCGTCGGTGTCGAGCGGCTCGCCGAGCACGTTGAAGACGTGTCCGAGAACGACGTTTCCGACCGGCACCGTGATGCCACGGCCGGTGTTGCGAACTGGCGCGCCACGGACGAGGCCGTCAGTCGGCTGCATGCACACGCAACGGACCCGACCATCGCCGATCTGCTGGGCGACCTCAGCGGTCACGGTCAGCTTCTTGCCATCGAGCTCCAGGTCCATCTCAACGGCGTGGTTGATCTCGGGCAGGGCGTGCGGCGGGAACTCCACGTCGACGACCGGGCCGGCGATGGCCACGACGCGTCCACTCTCCAGCGTGCTTGTCTCAGGGGCGACGGTCATTCATGCTCCTTTTTCTGGCGCAGCGCTTCCGCGCCGCCAACGATCTCCATGATCTCTGTAGTGATTGAGTCCTGACGGGCCCGGTTCATGATCCGGGTGAGCGAGAGGGCCAGGTCGTCCGCGTTCTCCGTTGCGGCGGCCATAGCGCGCTGCTGGGAGGTGTGGAACGACGCAGAGCCCTCAAGCAGGGCACTGAAGACCTCGGACTCGAGGGCCTTCGGCGCCAATTCGGCGAGAAGCTGCTCAGCTTCGGGTTCGAACTCGGTGTATCCCTCGAGGACCTTGGCCTCGGCCTCCTCGTCGACCTCGCCTCGGGGGTCGACGAGGGGAAGGAGCTGCTCGGTGCCCACCTTCTGGGAACCGGCCGAGAAGAATCGCGTCGAGACGAGCAGAACCTGGTCGACCTCGCCGGCGATGAAGGGAGCAGCGGCCGCTGCGGCAACTGCCCGGGCATCGGAGAACTCGGGGCGGTCAGCGAACCCGCGGAACGACGTCTCGACCTCTTGGCCCCGGAAGCGGAAGTAACCGGGCGCCTTCTTGCCCACGGTCATGAGGCGAACCTCGGTCCCTTGGGACTTCAGCTCGAGGATCTTGCGCTCCGTGGCGCGGAGCACCGAGGAGTTGTAGGCGCCCGAGAGCCCACGGTCACCGACGATGGTCAGCACAAGGGCCCGCGCGACCTTCTCCGGCGTGCCAAGCATCTTCTTGGCTGCATGCGGATCGCCCTTGGCGGTCTCGAAGATGATGTTCTTCATCCCCTGGCGGTAGGGCAGGTTGTCCCGGATCCGCCTCTGGGCCCGCGCGATCTGAGAAGCGGCGATGAGCTCCATCGCCTTGGTGATCTTCCTGGTCGCCTCGACGGACTTGATCCGTCGGCGAAGCACTCGTTCCTGTCCACCTGCCATCTCGCTACACCTCCTCTCGTCGTGTGATCGTCGTCTGCGTTGTCACGAGGCTCTATGCGTCCGAGCCGGTGTCGAAGCCCCTGAGGAACGACTCGAGCGCTGCGTCGATCTTGGACTCGTCGGGGAGCTTGCCCGTCGAGCGGATCTCCTCGAGCAGGTCGGCGTGGGACGCACGGAAGTAGTCCCGCACGCCGTTCTCGAAGCGACGGACCTCAGAGACGGGCACGGTGTTCAGCCAGCCGCGGGTTCCGGCATAGATGACGATGACCTGCTCCTCGACCGGGACCGGGGCGTTCAACGGCTGCTTGAGCAGCTCGGTGAGGCGGTAGCCACGGTCCAGCTGGGCCTGGGAGGTCTTGTCGAGCTCTGAGCCGAAGGTGGCGAAGCTCTCGAGGTCACGGAACTGGGCGAGGTCGATCTTCAGCGTTCCGGCCACAGCCTTCATCGCCTTGATCTGAGCCGCTCCACCGACTCGGGAGACCGAGTTTCCGACGTTGATGGCCGGGCGGACACCGGAGTAGAAGAGGTCGGACTCCAAGAAGACCTGTCCGTCGGTGATCGAGATCACGTTCGTCGGGATGTAGGCCGAGATGTCGCCAGCCTTGGTCTCGATGATCGGCAGCGCGGTGAGCGATCCGCCGCCGAGGGCGTCGGACAGCTTGGCGGCACGCTCGAGCAGGCGGCTGTGGAGGTAGAAGACGTCACCGGGGTACGCCTCACGGCCCGGTGGGCGACGGAGCAGCAGGGACAGCTGACGGTACGCCTCGGCCTGCTTCGACAGGTCGTCGTAGACGACGAGGGCGTGCTCGCCGTTCTCCATCCAGTGCTGGCCCACGGCGCAGCCGGCGTAGGGGGCGAGGTACTTGAACGGAGCCGGGTCGGAGGCCGGAGCGGCCACGACGACCGTGTACTCGAGCGCCCCGCGCTCGGCCAGGGTGGCGACGGTCTGGGCGACGGTCGAACCCTTCTGGCCGATGGCGACGTAGATGCACTTCACGCCCAGGCCACGCTGGTTGAGGATGGTGTCGATGGCGACCGAGGTCTTGCCGGTCTTGCGGTCGCCGATGATCAGCTCGCGCTGACCTCGACCGATCGGGGTCATGGCGTCGATGGCCTTGATGCCGGTCTGGAGGGGCTCGTGCACCGGCTTGCGGCCGATGATGCCGGGCGCCTGGATCTCCATGCGGCGCTGCTCGACGTTGTTGAGCGGGCCCTTGCCGTCGATGGGCTCGCCCATGGCGTTGACCACCCGACCGAGCAGGCCGTCGCCCACGGGCACGGCGAGGATCCGGCCGGTGGCCTGCACCGACGAGCCCTCGTTGATCACGTCGACCTCGCCGAGCACGACGGCGCCGATCGACTCCTCCTCGAGGTTGAGGGCGAGGCCGAGGATGCCGCCCTCGAACTCGAGCAGCTCGTTGACGGCCACGCCCGGCAGGCCGCTGACGCGGGCGATGCCGTCGCCGACCTCGATGACCCGCCCGACGGTGGCCATCTCGGTCGTGGGCGAGTAGCCCTCGAGGTTGCGCCGGAGGGCGGCGCTGATGTCGTCGATGTTGAAGGTGAGCTCAGCCATGGGTCTCGCTTATCCGATCTGCGCGCGCAGTTGGTCGAGGCGGGTACGGACGGTGCCGTCGATGACCGTGTCGCCGACCTGGGCGATGAGGCCACCGAGCACGGAGGGGTCGATGACGATCTTCAGCTCGATCTGCTTGCCGGTGGCCCGCCCGAGGGCGGCGGCGAGGCGGGTCTGTTGATCGGCGCTGAGCGGGATGGCGGAGCGCACCTCGGCGACCACCCGGCCCTTCTCGGCCGCGGCCCGTTCGACCAGTCGGTCGATGATGGCCGGCAGATCGCGGGCCCGGCCGATGCCGACCACGAAGGAGACGAGGCTGGTGGTGACCTGCGATGCCTTGTCGCCGAGGAGGTCCTGCACGACGCCCTGGCGGCGCCCCGCGGGCACGGCCGCGTCGGTCAGGACAGCCCGCAGCTCGTCGTTGCCTTCGAGGGTGCGGGCGAAGCGGAACAGCTCGTCCTCGATCTCACCCATGCTGCCCTCGACCCGGGCGATCTCGAACAGCGCGGACGCGTAGCCGTCGATGCGGCCTTCGGACCGCTTTGGTGGGCGTCGTCGGTGGGCGGCATCGCGCTCCTCAGCTCCCGCTGCCCGAGGCGTTGCCCGAGCCGACGGTGTTGATGTAGTTCTCGATGAGGGCGAGGTTGGCCTCGCGGTCGAGGCTCGACTCGACGACCTTCTCGGCCAGCTCGACGGCGAGACTCGCCACCTGACCCCGCAGCTCGCCGAGGACCCGGTCACGCTCGACCTGGAGCTGCTCGACGTTGCGGGCCCGCAGGTCGGCCGACTCGGCCTCGGCGCGGGCGGTGAGGTCACGACGGACCTGCTCGGCCTGCGCCCTCGCCTCCTCGATGATGCGGGAGGCCTCGGTACGGGACTCGGCCAGCTGGGTGCGGTACTCAGCGAGGACCGTCTCGGCCTCGGTGCGGGCCCGCTCGGCGGTGTCGAGGTCGTTGCGGATGCGCTCGGTGCGGGCCGTCATCATGCCCGTGGCCGCCGGGAGGCCGAACTTCCACAGCACGACGAGCAGCACCAGGAACGACAGCCCGCCCCACAGCACCTCGTTGCCGGCCGGGATGATCGGGCTCGGGGCCTTCTGGCAGCGCTCGGCATCGTCGTTCTTGAGCGCGTTGACGACGCATTCCTCGGTCTGCTTGGCGATGGCGCCGCTGCTCTGGGCGTCCTCGACGACCTTGACCGCGTCGTCCTTGGTGGTGGTGGCGGCGAACGCCGGGGTGGCGAGCACGCCGAGGGCCGCGACCGCGAGGCCGCCGGCCACGACGAGCCGGCGAACTCCCGTCGTTCGGCGGGACAGCCCGCGAGAGGTCATGTCGGCTGCCACTAGCCGGCGATGATGAAGGCGAGGACGAACCCGAAGAGGGCGAGGGCCTCGGTGAAGGCGCTACCGAGGAACATGGTGGTGCGCACCATGCCGGCCGACTCGGGCTGGCGGGCCATGGCCGTGATGGCGTTGCCGACCACGAGGCCGATGCCGACGCCGGGGCCGATGGCCGCTCCGCCGTAGACGATGCCTCGACCGACGGCGGTGAGACCCTTGACGAGCTCGCCTGCGTCCTGCGTGGCGAGAAGGTTGATGACGGACAACGGGGTTCCTCCCTATTCGGAATACGTACTGCTGCATGT
>JADGOD010000103.1 GCA_017883125.1 Acidimicrobiales bacterium | reverse complement strand
GAACCGAGGGGTGCCCATCGTCACTGGTGCGCTGATCGGAGCACTTGTCGCTGCGGTCGCCGGGGTGCTCGCCGCGCTTCCCGCCTTGCGCCTTCGCGGGCTCGCCCTGTCGCTCTCCACCTTGACGATCGCGCTGCTTGCCGACGCCCTCGTCTTCCCCACGTCGTACATCGGAGGACCCGCATCCGGCCTCACGGTCCCGCGCCCGATGCTCGGGTCGATCAACTTCGCCACCGAGTCCACCCGCCCGTTCTTCGTCCTCGTCCTCGTCGTCGTGGTCATCGCCGGATTCATCGTGCACCAGCTGCTGCGAGGTACGACCGGTCGAAGCCTGGAGGCGACCAAGCAGAGCCCGCTGGCATCCGCGGGTCTCGGGTACAACCTCTCGAAGGGGAAGATCGCCGTCTTCGCCCTCTCCGCAGCGGTGGCGGGTATCGGCGGAGGTCTCTACGGATCGTTCCTCCAGGTGGTGAGCCCTGCGGACTTCACCTACCAGGGGAGCCTGCTCTTCGTCGTGATCGTCGTGACCGTGGGGGCTCGCTCGGTTGCCGGCGCTATCGAAGCGGGGATCGCCTATGCGGCGCTCACGCAGTTCCTCAACTACCTGCCCAACCGAGCGGCTCCCTCGAGCATCGTGGCGCTGGCCTTCGCACTGGGGGCCTTCCGGTATGCGACGCATCCCGAAGGGGTGGTGGAGAACCTCCGCCGCCCCACCATCGCCTGGATCGACCGCCAGGTCAGCCGGGTGTCTCGCACGCCGTCGCCGGAGCTGGCGTCGGCTGGAGAGCCTCGATGAGCGGGCCGCGGCTCTCGGCCTCCTCGCTGACCAAGCGGTTCGGCGGCTTGGTGGCGGTCGATGACGTCTCGATCGAGATCGCCGAGGGGGAGTGCCTCGGGCTGATCGGACCCAACGGAGCGGGCAAGACGACCGTGTTCGCGTTGATCGCCGGAGAGATCGAGGCAGATGCCGGCACCATCCTTCTCGAGGGAGAGCATCTCGAGTCGCTGCCGGCGTATCGCCGGGCTCGCAAGGGCGTCGCACGGACCTATCAGCGCCTCGAGGTCTTCCCGGAGATGACGGTCCTCGAGCATCTCCTGTTCGCCCAGACCGCGCATCGAGGATCGACCGGTGTCGTACGCGACGTCCTGGGCAAGGGCAGGCCGTCGGTCGACGAGCTCGGCCGGGCGGAGGCGGTCCTCGAGAGGATCGGTCTCAGTGCCCAGGCCTCGACCGTGGTCGGGACGATGAGCCTCGGATCGTGCCGGCTTGTCGAGCTCGCCCGGGCACTCGTCACCTCGCCCAAGGTCCTCTTGGCCGATGAGCCGTCGTCAGGTCTCGACAGCTACGAGACCAGGGACCTTGGTGAGCTTCTGACCGAGCTGAGGGAGACCCAGGGGATTTCGATCGCCCTGGTCGAGCACGACCTCACCATGGTCCGCGCCGTCGCCGATCGAGTCGCGGTGATGGATCTGGGTCGCGTCATCGCGTCAGGTACCTACGACCAGGTCATGGCCGTCGATCGGGTGCGCTCGGCCTACCTCGGGAACCCGACGTGACGCCGATCCTCGAGATGCGCGGCGTCAACGCCTCCTACGGCCCGTTCCGCGCGCTCTTCGACGTCGACCTCGTCATCGAGCACGGCCAGGCGGTCGGCCTGCTCGGGTCGAACGGCTCGGGCAAATCCACGATCGCCCGAGTGATCTCCGGCCTCGTGCCGGTGACCTCGGGGTCGCTGTGGATCGACGGCACCGATGCCACGCACTGGCCTGCCTGGCAGATCCGCCGCCATGGCGTCCTCCACGTCCCCGAAGGCCGAGGGGTCTTCTCGTCGCTCTCGGTCGAGGAGAACCTCCGGGTCTCGCTCTTGGCCCAGCCGCGACGGCGCCGCAACGATCTCCTCGACGAGGTCTACGAGCGCTTCGACCTGCTCTCCGAGCGACGGCGCAGCAGGGCGGGGACCTTGTCGGGCGGACAGCAGCGACTGCTCGCTCTGGCGACGGCGTTCGTGGCACCACCGCGTCTCCTCGTGGCCGACGAGCTCTCGCTCGGGCTGGCTCCGGCGATCCTTGATGACCTCTACGCCTCGCTGCGTGCGCTGCGAGACGCAGGGACCACGCTGCTGATCAGCGAGCAGCAGATCGACCGGATCCTCGGCCTCGTCGATGTCGCCGCGGTGGTCGACCACGGCCGGGTGATCCATGTAGGGACGCCTTCAGACGCCGTGGCTGTCCTCGAGGCCGGTCTTGCCCAGGAGGGCAGACCGGGCACCTGAGCTCGGCGGCGCGGGAAACCACCGCGCCCGCGTGGGAATATGGCACCGTGCGCGTACATAGGAGCTTCGCCTTCATCGATCTGTCCGGGTTCACCGCCTACACAGTCCGCCAGGGCGACGAGCGCGCCGTGGGCCAGCTGAGCACCTTCAGGACGATCGTCCGAGACATCTGCTCACGGCGTGCCGTGAGGATCGCCAAGTGGCTCGGCGACGGAGCGATGCTGGTGTCGGTGGAGCCCACGCCGCTGCTCGCCACCCTCCTCGAGGTGGAGCACTCGATGAACACGTCGCACTCGGACTTGAAGGTCCGCTCGGGAGGAACCGATGGAGACGTCATCCTCCATGAGGGCGACGACTACATCGGTGGCGCGGTCAACGTCGCGGCCCGCCTCTGCGATCTTGCCCCTGGTGGCGCCATCTACGTCACGGCGGACCTCGCCGAGTCCCGGCCTCTCTGGGCAGCGATCTCGTCGGTGATGAACCTCGAGGTCAAGGGCTTCACCGAGTCGATAGAAGTGGTCTCCTTGGGGTTCGCCGACCTCAAGGGCGCAACCAGCCTCTGTCCAGTGTGCCGGATCCCCCTGAATGCCGAGGTGGCAGATTCGAGCACCCTCGATGCGGCGGGGGTCACCGTGCTCTTCTGCTCGGACAGCTGTCGAGAGACCTGGGATCGTCGCCCCCAGCTGGCTCCCGAGCAACAGGGCAGTCTCCGCACCCCACTCATGGGGTGGTGAGTTCTCCGACGTGAGACTGAGTTGGAAGCAGCTGGTGGCGTCGGTCTCCGGTGCGGTCCTGGCGGCGTTCGCCCTGGCGTCGCTGGGAGCGACGGGGACCATCCTCGGCGTGGCCCTGGGGAGCGCGGCAGCAACCGTGGGGAGCGCCATAGCGTTCCAGTCCCTCGAGAAGGGTCACCAGAAGGTTCGGGGACTGGTGGTCAAGGACGCCATCTCGTCGCATCCAGTCCCGCCTCCGCCGAGCGAGCCGATGACAGAGTTCACCGGTCCCGGCGACCTCGAGTCGGTGATGCATCCGGCGCAACCGGTGCCGCCACCGCTCTACGGGGGGCCGAAGGCGCCGGGGCGGACCTGGTCTCTCATCGCGATTGTCGCCATGGTCTTCGGGGTCTCGCTGGCGTTCGTGACCGTGATCGAGCTGACGCTTGGCGAGTCCTTCTCGACGGTGCTGGGCACACACAACTCCGATGCGAAGACATCCATCGGGGGACTCTTCGGCGGCGGCACGACGACGACGTCATCGACCACGACCACGGCTCCCGCGGAGTCGACCACCACGACGTCGACAACGACGACGTCGACCACATCGACCTCGACGACTACGCCAGCGTCATCGACCTCGACGACGGCTCCCTGAGCGGGTTGGTGGTCCCCCTGGGGCAGGTTCTCCCGCTCCAGGGGGACGTTCACCCGATGGGGTGACCGACGGGGCTCGAACCCGCGACCTCCGGGGCCACATCCCGGCGCTCTGCCAACTGAGCTACGACCACCATGAGCACATAGTTTGCCACACGCCAACATGGCGCAGGAGGTGATCGGCGGGGCGTATCGTGAGGAGGCGCCCCTGTAGCTCAACTGGATAGAGCAGATGGTTTCTACCCATCAGGTTGCGGGTTCGACTCCTGCCGGGGGCACGTATTGGATGTCTCGCGATATCTCACTGGTCGGGGAGAAGGGACTTGAACCCTCGACCTCCTGCTCCCAAAGCAGGCGCGCTACCAAGCTGCGCCACTCCCCGTGGCTCGGGCGCCTGTCCCGAGCCCCTAAGAGTAGCCATCATCGAAGCCGACCCCGTCCCGGCGTCGCGAAGCAAGACGCATCCGCAGCCCTTCTCACGCCACGGCGTCAGTGGCCACCGTGGCGTGAGAAGGGCTGGGTGTTGGTCACCGGTCCTCGATCACCGGCATGGTGTGGCTAGGAGTTCTTGCCCAGGATCCGGTTCATCTTGGTCCCGCAGGTCGGACACGCCCCCTGGGCGGCTCTGCGCCCGTTCTTGAGCTCGACCTCTTGTCCTTCGAAGTCCCGCTTCTCGCGGCACTTGACGCAGTATCCGTTGTACATGGCCATGATGACCCCCCTGGTCTCCCCCTCGTCGGGTCCGACATCAGCTCCGGGCCCGTCCCGAAGTAGACGCTAGCCCTCGGGCCGAGTTCTGCGATGGATCTCGGCCGGTGCCGGCCCGTCGAAGGACCGACCCTTGGCGTAGCGTGCTCGCTATGAGCGAGTGGAGCAGCCAGCAGGTCGTCGATGCACTTGGAGAGGTCTGGGCCTCGGTCCTGGAGGCCACCGAGGGCCTCGATGAGGCCTTGTGGAGCCTCGGGACTGCATGCCCGGGCTGGAGCGTGGCCGACCAGGTCAGCCACCTGGTGGGAACCGAGCGATCCCTGCTCGGCGAATCGGTCCCGGAGGTCGAGATCGGGGACCGCCCCTATATCAAGAACGCCCTGGGGGAGCTCATCGAACGGTGGCTCGAGGTCCGCCGATCGCTCCCCGGTGATGAGATCCGCAGCGAGTTCGCTGAGGTCACCGCCAAGCGCCTCAAGGTGCTCCGCTCGCTGCCCGAGTCGGCGTTCGACGAGATCGGGTGGAGCCCGGTCGGCAAGGTGCCGATGCGGACCTTCATGATCATCCGGGTCATGGACTGCTGGATCCACGAGCAGGACATCCGCCTGGCTCTGGGGCGACCCGGAGGCCGCAACGGCCTCGGTGAGCAGATGAGCCTGGAGCGGGCAGATGCGGCCCTCGGGGGCGTCATCGGCAAGGGGGCTACGGCCCCAGAGGGCTCCTCGGTGGTCATCGATGTGACGGGTCCCCTCGGTGGGCGACACCGGATCGAGGTCGTCGACGGCAGGGCTGTTCCCTGCGAGGGCGACGACGCAACGGTCGTGATCACCATGAGCCAAGAGACCTATGTCCGATGCTTCGGGGGCCGCATCACG
>JADGOD010000102.1 GCA_017883125.1 Acidimicrobiales bacterium | reverse complement strand
TACCGCTACGAGCACGATGTCGAGCAGTTCTTCCGTCACTCTCCGGCCGTCGTCGACCGGGAGTGATCCTTCAGGGACCCTCGATCCAGCTCTCCATGAACTCGTCTCGCCGAACAACCCACTCTTCGGCGGTGATCGCGAAGCGGGCGTGGTCCTCCCAGATGCCGTCGATCTGGAGATAGCGCAGGGCGACTCCCTCCATGCGGATCCCCAGCTTCTCGACGACGCGGAGCGATCGCTCGTTGCGCGGGATGATCGAGATCTCGATCCGGTGGAGGTCGAGATCGTCGAACGCGAACCCCAACGCCACAGCCACCGCCTCGGGCACGTAGCCCCGACCGGCTTGGGCGTGATCGACCCAGTAGCCGATGGAGGCCCCCTGGAACGGGCCCCTCTGCACCGAGGAGAGCGTCAGCTCGCCCACCAGGCGTCCACCGGCGAAGATGCCGAACCCGTAGCCCGTACCGAGCTGCCTCTCTCGCTCGCGCATCGAGCACCGAGCACCGAAGCTGTGGCGGTCTTCAAGCGGAGCCGGTGCCCCAGCAGGCCGGGGCTCCCACGGCAGGAGCCAGTCACGGCAACGGGTTCTGATCTCGCTCCACTCGTCGTAGTCGGCGGCGCTCATCGTCCTCAACGTCACACGCCGTCCGTGACGGACCAGCGACGGCGAGGCGTGTGAGCGAGCAGCACGCATCAAGAATCGTCCCGGACTACCCACACGGGTGAATCGTTGCAGGCTTCGAGCCGCTCCGCCAGCCTCACCAGGACCGAAGTGAGGCCACCATGCCGTCGAGAATGTCGGACTCTGAGCTGAGGCAGCCGTCCAGACCAAGTCGCTCGATGGTCGCCACCAAGACGACGAGACCGCCCACGATGATGTCTTCGCGTCCAGGGACCATGCCAGCTCGACGCGCTCGATCCGCCGAGGACTCCGCGGCGAGGAGGTCGCACCAGTGGCGGATCCGCTCCAGGCTGAGCCAGTGGTGGTGCACCCGATCCCGGTCGTACTCCTCGAGCTCGAGGTCGATCATCGCCAGCGTGGCCACCGTCCCCGCCAGCCCGACCAGTCGGCTCTCGGGTGCCAGGGCGCCGAGAGCGGGCATCGCTTGGAAGGCTCCGTCGAGCGCTGCCTCGGCCATCGCCCGCGCGCCGGCGAGGTCCTCGGCGGTCGGCGGATCGTTGGCCAGGGTGCGCTCCGAGACCCGGACGCATCCGACCTGCATGGAGTGCGCCGCCAGCCGCCCGTCACGGACCATCACGATCTCCGTCGAGCCTCCGCCGATGTCGAGGACGAGGTTGTCGCCGGCGGCCGGCTCGAGGCCGGCCATCGCACCGGTGAACGAGAGTCGGCCCTCTTCTTCTCCTGAGAGGATCTCTGCGTCGACCCCAGAGACCTTGGACGCCTCGAGGAGGAAGGCGGGGCCGTTCGATGCATCGCGGGCCGCTGAGGTGGCGGCGAGGCGACCGGCAGTCACGCCGCAGGCGTCCATGATCGTCCGGTACTCGGCGAGGACCCCGAGGGTCCTTCCCATCGCCTCGTCGCTGAGCGCACCGGTGGCATCGACCCCCTGGCCGAGGCGTGTGATCCGCATCTCGCGAGCCAAGACGTCCCCCGAGTCGGATTCGACCAACAGGCGCGTCGAGTTCGTCCCGCAATCGAGGGCAGCGAGGACTCTGTGCGTCACGGCTCCGAGCCTTCCACAGCCACCGACGAGATCGGCGGCGGTTGGGGGCTCAGCAAGCCGAGATCCACCTCGCTGGCCACCACCTCGCCGACGGGGTCAGGCATCCCGGCGAGAAACGCTGCCAGATGGGCGTGAAGGCACTTGACCCCGGTCCGCGTCCCGCCCACGCCCCCTGAGGGCTGGGGGAGGTCGTGCCGCTCGACGAGGGTGTCCCGGCGCGCGGCGTAGCGATCGTGCGCGACCTTGAGCTCCACAGGGTCGACGGCGGCCTCGAGGCGGCGGACGCCGCCGGCGGCCTCGAGGCGGCTCACCTGTTCGCGCAACGACGGGTCGATCAGCCAGAAGAGGGTCGGCATCGGCGTCCCGTCGTCGAGATGCGGGGCGTTCTCGATGACCACCGGAGAGCCGTCGGGCCGACGGATGACGACGTGGAAGCGACCGGCTGGCTCTCGCCCGAGGAGGGCGGCCACGGCGACGACGTCAGAGTCTCGGGGAGCAGGGAGGGTCATCGCCGCCAGAAGGCGAGCGTTCCAAGGATCCGCTGCGCCAAGCCCTGGTGCGCGGGGTTGGTCGAGCGATGCGTGCTCCCCGCACCCTGGGTCGTCTTCGACGTCGGGGTGCCGGCGGCCGAACCGAGCAGCGCCACCGCTGACGGAGCCACGGGCTTGGTCAGCCCGGGATCGCCCGGATACGGGGCTTGGCCGGTTCCGGCAGGCGTGGGCGTCCCGGCGCGAGGGAGGACCTGGAAGAGCCGCTGACCTGGCTCGACGAGCTGATACTGCTCGCGGGCCAGGCGGCTGACGTCGGCAGGCGACGTCAGCGTGGCCTGCTGGCGCCCCAGGGCTCGGTCCTGTGCCTTGAGCGAGGCCAGCTGGGCGCTTGCCGCACTGAGGTGCTGGCGTTGTGAGAGCAGCGATGATGCGGGGAACCACGCCACGACCATCAGAGCCGAGACGACGATCGAGCACGCGAGCAGCAGCCGCCCTCGCCGTTGCTGCTCGCGACGGCGCTGAGCGCCACGGCTCCCCGAGTTCGAGGGGGACCGGCGGGCGGGCGCAGCGCGCCGTCGGCTAGCGGCCACCACCGTGCATCTTTCGCGAGAGCGCCGTGGCTCCCAAGAACCGCGCCTCGTCACCGAGCTCCTCTTCGATGCGGAGCAGCTGGTTGTACTTCGCCACCCTGTCCGAGCGACACGGGGCGCCGGTCTTGATCTGCCCCGCGTTGGTCGCCACCGCGAGATCGGCGATCGTGACGTCCTCGCTCTCGCCGGAGCGATGGGAGATCACCGAGCGATAGGAGTTCATGGTGGCCAGCGACACGGTCTCGAGCGTCTCGGTCAGCGTCCCGATCTGGTTGAGCTTGATGAGGATCGAGTTCGCCACGCCTCGGTCGATGCCCTTGCCGAGAAGCTCGACGTTGGTGACGAAGAGGTCATCGCCCACCAGCTGCACGCGATCACCCAGCTTCGCGGTGAGATCCGTCCAGCCGTCCCAGTCCTCCTCGGCCATCCCGTCCTCGATCGAGACGATCGGATAGCGGTCGGCCAGATCGACCCAGTAGTCGGCGAGCTCCGAGGGGCTCAGCGTCCGGCCTTCCCCCGCGAGGACGTAGACCCCGTCGCGCCACAGCTCGGAGGTGGCCGGGTCGAGGGCGATGGCGATCTCCTCGCCGGGGATCCGTCCGGCTGCCTCGATGGCCTCCATGAGGACCTTGACCGCTTCTTCGTTGTTCGGGAGGTCAGGGGCGAACCCGCCTTCATCACCCACCGCTGTCGACAGGCCGCGAGTCGCCAAGACCGACTTGAGCGCGTGGTAGCACTCGGTCCCCCAGCGCAGCGCCTCGGAGAACGACGCGGCCCCCACCGGCATGACCATGTACTCCTGGAAGTCGATCGAGTTGAGCGCGTGGGCTCCGCCGTTGATGACGTTCATCATCGGCACGGGAAGCACGTGGGCGTTCGCTCCGCCGATCGACCGGTAGAGCGGGAGGTCGAGCTCGGCCGCCGTCGCCTTGGCGACCGCCAGAGAGACCGCCAGCATGGCGTTGGCTCCGAGCCGGCCCTTGTTCGAGGTGCCATCGGCCTCGATCAGCGTGCGGTCAATCGCCCGCTGATCGATCGACTCCATGTCTTCGAGGATGGCGGCGATCTCACCGTTGACATTGGCCACGGCCTGGGAGACGCCCTTGCCCATCCACTCGGTGCCACCGTCTCGGAGCTCGACTGCCTCGTGGACCCCAGTCGACGCACCCGACGGGGAGATGGCCCTGCCGCGGGCGCCGCTCTCGAGGACCACTTCAGCCTCCACGGTGGGGTTCCCACGCGAGTCAAGGACTTGACGCCCGATCACGATCTCAATTGCGCTCATCGGGGCTCCCACTCGGCCGACACAGGGACATGATCACGCTACCGCTCCCCCGCTCCCACCTCGTGGCACCTCACGAAGAGCCTTGTTCGCCCTCCGCATCGAGGATCGCCGCACGAAGCGCATCGGCCCGGTGTCGCAAGGCCAGCTCGGGGTCGATGCCCGCCAGCCGCGACAGCTCCGCGCTCGCCGCCAGGAGCTTCCCGAGGTGCTCGGCGATCGGACCGCTCGAGGCAGAGTCAGCATCGCCCGAGGGAACCAGGGCGTCGAGATCCATGGTGTCGATCAGACCGCGCAGCTCATCGCGCGTTGCCTCGGCGCTCGGCTCCGCCATCCCGATGGCCGCCGCCTTCCGGCGGAGCTTGATGTAGCGGGTCAGCGACGGGAGCGCGGCGGGGATCCCGTCGGTCACCGAAGCGCGGCCCTTCTCCGCCCTCTTGAGGTCCTCCCAGTTCGAGGCCACCTCGTCGGGACCCGAGACGACGACATCACCGAAGACGTGGGGGTGCCGGCTGATCAGCTTGGTCCGCACGCCGTCGAGCACCTGGGTGAGGTCGAAGTACCCCTCCTCCGCGGCGAGATGCGCATGGAAGACGACCTGGAACACGACGTCGCCGAGCTCCTCGGCTGCATGCTCGTAGGCCTCGTCGACCCCCGCTCCGGTCTCGATCGCCTCCGTGAGGTTCTCAAGGGCCTCCAGAGCCTCGTAGGCCTCTTCGAGGAGGTGCCGGGTCAGCGATGCGTGGGTCTGGCGCTGGTCCCAGGGGCACTCCGCCCGGAGCCTCGTCATCAGGTCGACGAGATCCTCCGCCGCGGGACCCACGGTGCGGAGCGTCGGGATGTAGACGCTCGTGAGATGGTCGACCGTCTCGACCCGGTCGAGATCGTCGATCCCCATCTCGACGACCCGCTCATCGTCCAGGCCCAGGTGGTGGAGGAGGATGACCCTCGGCGGCGCCTCCAGGAGATCGGCGTCGACGGCCAGCTTCACCGAGGAGAGCACTGCGGTGGAGTAGCACTGGGTGACCAGGATCGGACCGGGACCTCGGAGCCGGTCCCCGATGGCCGTGGCGTCGACGATCCGGGCCTGGGTCTCGAGGGGATCGACCCCGAGGGCCGCCCAGGCCAGATCGACGAAGGAGAGCGCGGGGACGACGACCAGCTCGATCTCAGGCCGCTCTCGAAGCAGCTCAACCGTTCGCTCGGCCACCAGCGGAGAGCCCGGGACCCCATAGACGACCTCACCGGACGCCAGGGCCGTCTCGACCAGCGTGTCGACGATCCGCTCGTAGACCTCTTGGAAGTCATCGAGCTGCTCATAGAACGAGTCGAAGCTCTCAAGGTGCCCGAACGCGGTGGCCGCAGGATGGATCCTGGTCCTCAAGAAGGTTGGGGCTTCGCCGCTGAGGCGGGCGACAGCAACCGGGGCGAGGAGATCGGCGCCCGCCGGACCCAGGCCGACGACGACGACCCGTGCCCGAGCTACCGGGTCAGTTCTTGGTGGCACCAGGCAAGTTCGCCGACGGGTTGATCATCTGCGCGTCAGGCGGAGTGACCGGAGGAGCCACGCCGAGGAGTGACCCCGACCGCTTCCAGGTTCCATAGAGCGGGTTCAGCGACACCGACGCGGTGTTGATCAGTCGCTTGGCCGTCGCCTGGGAGCTCGAGGCGTCCATGGCCAGCACCGTCCGTCGGACCACGCCCTCGATCGAGGCGAACGGGGTCGCCGTGCGAGAGGTCACCATCAGGATCACGATCTGGCTGTTCGACGAGAGGATCGGACCGCTGGGCTGACCGATCGTCAGGTTGGCGGCGTCCTTCACCACGCCCTGGTACGCCGCGTTCGTCGGGTCGAAGCAGCCGAGGTCCCCGCCCTTGGACTTCGACGGGTCGATGGAGTACTGCTGAGCGACCGAGGCGAAGCTCTGGCCGGCAGCGAGCGCCTCGAGGACCTTGGCCGACACGGTCGTGTCGGCGACGAGGATGGCCGAGACGCAGTACGTGTCGAAGTCAGCGGTGTGCGTGTCGTAGTACCTCTGGACCGAAGCCGCGTCGAGCGAGCTCCCGCCGGTGCGGACGAGGAGCGCCTCGGAGAGCGCCTGGGCCTCGACCTGGCGGAGGTTGAACGAGACCGGCATGTCGTTCAGGATCGCGGTGGCGTTGCCCGAACAGGCGTACTGCGGCGAGCCGGACACCTGGCCCAACGTGGCGTCCATGGCCCCGACGAGGTCGCTCTGAGCGCTCGCCAGATCCGCCTGGCTCGGCATTCCGAGCCCTTCGCTCCGAGCTGCCTGGCGGATGATCTGGTTCGTGATCTCCTGGTTCATCCAGTCGGCGACGAAGCCCGATCCATAGGTCTGCTTCGTCGCCCCGGTCACCGGACGGATCCCCGATTGGCCACCGGATCGGATCAGCGCTGCTGCGTTCAGGTAGCAGAGGTAGCCGGGACTGGCCTTGATGGCGGCCAGGTCCTGGTCCACGGTCGACTTAGGGACCGATGATCCATTGACCACCACCGCTGTGGCGGGGGTCACTCCACCGACCAGCAGGCCGAGACCGAGAGCGACCACGACGGCCGCGATTATGGGAACAGAGATTCGTCGCACGGTGCCTCCGATGCTAGCCAGCCTGCCGCACCGGCTCGGACCGGGCCTCCGGCTCGGGGGACAGCTCGTCGAGAAGCTTGCGCAGCTCGGCGGGCACGCTCCGGCCTGCGGTCAGCTCGAAGCGCAACGTGGCGTTCGCCTCGTCGTACGCCCCGTCCCCGAGGAGACGGCGCACCCTGACCTGCGCGGACGCCGGCAAGCGGAGAGGGCTGAGCTTGGCCAGCGGCACGGACCGACCGCCCGGGCGGGCCGGGAGCACGGTGAGCTCGTTGATCCCGATCCGCAGGCACGTCACTCGGAGCAGCGCGAGCTCGATGAGGCCACGGGCGGCGGCCGGTGCCGGTCCGTAGCGGTCCTCCCACTCTCGGGCGACGTCCTCGACGTCGGCGCTGGTCGTCGTCGAGGCCAGTCGGCGATACGCCTCGAGTCGAGCGTCTTCTTGAGCGACATAGTCGGCGGGGAGATGCGCGTCGCCGGGGACGTCGATGGAGACCGTGACGATCTCGTGGGGGATCTCGCCACGGGCCTCGGCCACCGCCTCGGCCACCAGCTGGACGTAGAGGTCGTAGCCGACCGCCGCGACATGCCCCGACTGGTCGCGACCGAGCAGGTTGCCCGCACCCCGGATCTCGAGGTCACGCATGGCGATCTTGAATCCCGAGCCGAGGTCGGTGTTCTCCCCGATCGCCTTGAGTCGCTCATAGGCTTGCTCGCTGAGCACACGATCAACGGGGTAGAACAGATAGGCATAGGCCCGCTGACCGCTACGGCCGACCCGCCCCCGCAGCTGGTGGAGCTGCCCGAGCCCGAGGAGGTCGGCGCGACCCACGACGAGGGTGTTCACCGTGGGCATGTCGATCCCCGACTCGACGATCGTCGTGCACACCAGGACGTCGGCCTGGCGACTGGCGAAGTCCATGACGACCGATTCGAGCGAGCCTTCGTCCATCTGCCCGTGAGCGACCGCCACCCGGGCCTCGGGGACGAGCTTGCGGATCCGACGGGCGGCGGCGTCGATGTCAGCGACACGGTTGTGCACGAAGAAGGCCTGACCCTCTCGGAGCAGCTCGCGTCGGAGCGCTTCCGCCACCGCTCGGTCGTCGTACTCCCCCACGTAGGTGAGGATCGGGCGGCGGTCGACCGGCGGTGTCGTGACCATCGACAGGTCACGGATGCCGGTCAACGCCATCTCGAGAGTGCGAGGAATCGGACTGGCAGTCAGGGTCAGGACGTCGATCCCCGGGGTGAGCCGCTTGACCGCCTCCTTGTGGCTGACGCCGAATCGCTGCTCTTCGTCGACGACGAGGAGCCCGAGGTCCTTGAAGCGGACGTCCTCGGAGAGCAGCCGGTGGGTCCCGACCACGACGTCGATCGACCCGTCGGCAAGGCGGGCCTTGACGGTGGCGACCTCTGAGTCGCTGAGGAACCGGCTGAGGAGAGCCACCTCGATCGGGTATCCCCCAAAGCGCTCGGAGAACGTCTGGTGATGCTGGCTCGCCAGCAGCGTGGTGGGAACCAGAACAGCGACCTGCTTGCCATCCTGGATGGCCTTGAAGGCGGCTCGCACGGCGATCTCCGTCTTGCCGAACCCGACATCAGCGCAGATGAGGCGGTCCATCGGACGGGGAGCCTCCATGTCGGCCTTGGTCTCGGCGATGGCCCGCCGCTGGTCGGGCGTCTCGACGAAGGGAAACGCCGCCTCCATCTCCTCCTGCCACGGGGTGTCGGGGGAGAACGCGAAGCCGGTGACCGTGAGGCGAGCCCTGTAGAGGGCGACGAGCTCCTCGGCGACCTCGGAGGCGGCAGCCTTGGCCTTGTTCCGGGTCCGCTGCCAGTCCGAGCCGCCCATCTTCGAGAGCGTGGGGGCATCCCCGCCCGAGTACGGGGTCACCAAGTCGATGTGGTCAACCGGAAGGTAGATCCGATCGTCACCGCGGAACTCGAGGACGAGGTAGTCCCGGGTCGCCCCTCCAAGGGTTCGGGTGGTCACGCCGCTGAATCGGGCCACGCCGTGCTGGCGATGCACGACGTAGCTGCCGATCGCCAGGTCGTCGAAGAAGCCGTCGGTGACTCGCTGTTGGGGGCGCACCGCTCGGTGAGGGGTCCGACGGCCGGTGATGTCGGGCTCGGCCAGGATGGCCAGGGAAGCCTCGGCGACCACGAATCCTCGAGACAGCGGGCAGGCGGCGACCACGATCGAGGGCTCGTCTCGAACGTGATCGACTACCGGCACCGAGAGCCCCTCGCCGGCGAGGACCTCGGCCAGACGTCGTGCGCTCGGCTCTCCGACACCTAGAGCGACGACGGTCATCGATCGGTCGGCCAACGACGTCAGCTGCCGGGCGAGGCGCTCGGCGTCACCGGCGACCATGTCGAAGCCCGATGTGGTCAGCTGCGGCGTCCTCGGCGAGTCGGGAGCCGCCGGCATCGACAGGACGCGAGCACCGCTGCGGGCCAGGAGGCGCTCGAAATCGACGTGGAGGCCCATCGTCCGCTCATCGTGGGTCGAGGTTCCCTCCGACCACGTGGTCAGCAGCGTGTCGACCAGCGCCGCCTCCTCGGCCAGGAGATCGACGGCACGATCACGGATCCGTCGCGGTTCGACCAGCACCACGGTGGTGGCCGGATCCAGTCGGTCGGTGAGGAGCGCCGCGTCCGGGAGGAGCATCCCGAGCCAACCCTCCATCCCGTCGAAGAGATCACCCTCGGCGATGCGGGAGAGGGCCGAGGAGGCCCACGGCGTCGCAGTGGCGAGCGAGGCGGCCTGCTCCCTCGTCGGATCGTCGGCGATGAACTCTCGGCACGAGAAGAACCAGGCCGACTCGACATCGTCACGTGCACGCTGATCACCGACGTCGAAGGTGGCGAGGCGGTCGACCTCGTCGCCGAAGAGGTCGATGCGCACCGGGGCGTCCATCGTGGATCCGAAGACGTCGACGATCCCACCACGGACCGCGAACTCCCCTCGATGCTCGACCTGGGGCTCGCGGCGGTAGCCACGGGCGGCCAGGCCGGTGATGAGCTCGTTGAGGTCCACCGAGGTCCCCCTGCGCACCACCGATGGGGCCAGAAGGTCAGGGGTGAGCCTCTGGAGCAGCGAGCGGACCGGGGCCACGACGACCGACGGGCTCTGCCCATTGTCGAGGCGCCACCTGATCGCGGCGCGCCGACCCATCGTGGCGATCTCTGGACTGACCCGCTCGAGAGGGAGCGTGTCCCACGCCGGGAGAAGGCTCACCGCCTCTCGTGCCGCGCCCCATTCGCTGTCATCGGAGCCCGGGTCGAGGAAGCACGCAACGTCGCCGGCGAGCTGGACGGCGTCGGCCTGCGTGGCGGTGACGACGAGCAGCGGGCCCTCGGAGGCCTCGTAGAGCCCAGCAAGAGCGAAGGCCTGTGCCGAGGGAGCCACCGCCAGGGTCTGGCCGTCGGTTCCGACCACCCGGAGGAGCGCCTCGGCATGGGCCAGGCGGCGCCCGAGACCGATGAGCGGCTTTGACTCAGCCACGGACGTTGACAGAGGCCATGGCGCGTTCCATCCCCTGGGTCGCCACGAGCTCGATGGCGTCGGCGGCCTCTTCGCACGCGATGGCCAAGATCTCGGCATCGTGGCGGTTCGGGCGGCCGAGAACCCAGTTCGCACCGGCTTGGGGCGAGGGGGGCTTGCCGACGCCGACGCGCAGGCGGAGGAACGAGTCCGTGTTGAGCGTCGCCTTGATGGAGCGAAGGCCGTTGTGCCCGGCGATCCCTCCCCCCGCCTTGAGCTGGAGCCGTCCCGGCTCGAGATCGAGCTCGTCGTGCACCACCAGGATGTGACGGGGGTCCTCGACGCCAGTCCGATCGAGGAGGCCAGCCAGCGCGGCGCCGGACTCGTTCATGAACGTGGTGGGGATCGACAGGGCGACCCGGGACTCGCCGAGCTGGATCTCGGCCAGCGACGCCCGCTGCCGGGGTTCGATCTTCAGCGTCGCACCAGAGCGGGCCGCGAGCAGCGCGACCGCGGCCCCACCGACGTTGTGGCGCGTCCCGTCGTACTCAGAGCCAGGGTTGGCCAGCCCGATGACCAAGAGGTCGACCGGGGTCCCCCGCCGCACGAGTGCACCTCGACGGCGCCACGCCACGAGGGATCTCAGGATTCGGACGGCTCGCCGGCTCCCGCTGCGGCTTCTCCGCCGGCCTCGGTCTCGGCTTCGACGGCTGCGGCTTCTCCGAGGTCGCCAGAGGTCCGGCCGACGTGAGCCACGGCGATGGCGGTCTCAGCGTCCGTCTCGGCGACGACGCCCGCAGGGAGCACCAGGTCGGCCACACGCAAGATGTCACCGAGGACCATGGCGGAGATGTCGAGCTCGAGGCCGGTCGGGATGGCACCGGGGCGTGCGCTGACCGAGATGCTGAAGAGCTGCTGGTCGACGGCTCCGTCGGCGTGGCGGACATCGACGGCGTCACCGATTACGGTGACCGGGACGTCGACCGTCACGGTCTCGTCGCGGCTCGTGATCTGGAAGTCGACGTGCTGGAGGGTGCCGCGCACCGGGTGGCGCTGGAGGACCTTGGCCAAGACGAGGTACTTCTCCGTACCGGTGTTGAGCTCGAGCAGCTGGTTGGTCCCGGACTCGCCGTTGAGGGCGACCCTCAGTGCGGGGGCTTCGATGGCGACCGAGACCGGGTCGTGCCCGTGGCCATAGATGACCCCGGGGATCTTCCCTTCACGCCGCAAGCGACGCGTAAAGCTCGAACCGGTGGTGCGGCCGACTTCTGCCGTAAGAGTGATCTCGGACATGACGTGGAACTCCTTGAGGGAAGACAATCAGTGGCGCTGAGGGATCCTCAGTGCGGGAATACCATCGTAGCCGGTGGGCAGGGGGGCCTCCAGACCGGGTCAGGCCAGGTTCTCGCCCCCGAAGATCTCAGAGACCGAAGTGTCCTCGAAGACCGCATCGATGGCGTCGCCGATGATCGCCGCCACCGACAGGATTTCAAGGCCCTCGAACACTCGATCACTGGCGATCGGAAGGGTGTTGGTGACCACGACCCGGGAGAAGGGGGACGATCTGAGCCGCTCGATCGCCGGATCGGACAGCAGCGCGTGGGTTGCCATGGCCCAGATGTCCTTGGCCCCCTTGGCCTTCAAGAGCTCGGCACCAGCGCAGATCGTTCCGGCAGTGTCGATCATGTCGTCGATCAGCACGCAGTGTCGACCCTCGACGTCACCGACGACGTGGAGGGCTTCGACATAGTTGACCGTCCCGCGGGGTCGGGTCTTGTGGACGAGGGCGAGATCGCAGCCCAGGTGCTGGGAGTAGCGCTCGGCCACCTTGACCCGGCCGGCGTCCGGGGCGACCACGACGATGTCGCTGCCCACGTTGTCACGCAGGTACGCCTCGAGGACAGGCGCTGCGGTGAGGTGGTCGAAGGGAGCGTCGAAGAACCCCTGGATCTGGCCCGAGTGGAGATCCACCGAGACCACCCGGTGCGCACCAGCCTTCTGGAGCATGTCGGCGACCAGCTTGGCCGTGATGGGCTCTCGGCCGGTCGCCTTGCGGTCCTGGCGTGAGTAGCCGTAGTACGGAACCACCGCCGTGATGCGCTTCGCTGACGCGCGCTTGGCGGCGTCGATCATGATCAACTGCTCCATCAACGTGTCGTTGACCGGTCCGCAGTGGGTCTGGATGATGAAGACATCCGAGCCACGAAGCGATCCTTCGTAGCGGCAGTGGATCTCCCCGTTGGCGAACTCACGCAAGTTCGCGCCCACCAGAGCTACCCCGAGGTGAGCGGCGATGTCCTCACTGAGCTGAGGGTGCGAACGACCCGAGACGAGCGACAACTTCCGCTTAGGGATGACCTCCACGGCTCGCACGCTAGCAAGGTCCAGACGGGGCTTCAGCGGAGCGAGTCGTCGAGCGAGGTGAACGGGGCGACACGGGTCCCATCAGGGATCACAGAACCAGGCCCGAGAACCACAAACGACTCGACGATGGCGTCGGCGCCGACCGTGGCTCGGGTGGCCCGAGCCGTACCGATCTTCGCTCGAGCACCGACCACCGAATCCTCCAAGAAGGCATTCGGCCCGACTCGGGCACCTTCGCTGATGTGGCACGCCCCGCGCAGGACGGTCCCGGGGAGCAGCGTGACGTCGGACTCCAGCACGGCCTCGGTGTCGATGTAGGTCCTCTCTGGATCCCACATGGTCACCCCACGTCGCATCCAGCGCTCGTTGATCCGATCTCTGAGCTCCGCCTCGGCGACCGCGAGCTGGGCGCGGTCGTTGACGCCAGCCGCCTCCATGGAATCAGCCACGGTCAGAGAGTGCGTGAGGTACCCGGCATCGTGCAGCACGCCGACGACATCGGTGAGATAGAGCTCCCTCTGGGCGTTCTGGGGAGAGAGGCGTCGCAGGGCTGGGGCGAGGAGCGACCGCCTGAAGCAGTAGATCGACGTGTTAACCTCGGTGATGTCTCGCTCCTCATCGGAGGCATCCGCGTGCTCGACGATGCCGGCGACCCGGCCGTCCTTGCCCCGCACGACGCGCCCGTAGCCGGTTGGATCGGCGACCTCAGCCGTGAGCAGGGTGGCGGCAGCATCCCGGGACCGATGGGTCTGGACCAAGTCGACCAGGGTCGACGGCCGCAGCAGCGGGGTGTCCGCGGGGAGGATCACGATGTCGTCGTCGTCCGGCCCGATCCCGAACGAGCCGAGCGCCACGGCCGTGGCATCACCGGTCCCACGCTGTTGGGCCTGCTCGACGAAGTCCACCGTGAGCCCTGCAGGCGCGAGCTCGGTCACAGTCTTCACCACGTGATCGGCGCCATGGCCGACGACCACGACGACCCGGTCGATATCCAACTCAGCCAGCGCGTCGATCACATGAAGGATCATCGGCCGTCCGCAGAGGCGGTGGAGGGGCTTGGGCAGCGACGAGCGCATGCGCGATCCCTCGCCGGCAGCCAGAACGATGGCGCTCAGGTTTCCGCTCATCTCCGTTTTCTAGCAGCCCGCTCGCCTCGAGAGCTTGACTTCAAAGCCACAATTCGAGCTGGCGGGGGAGGGCTCGAACCTCCAACCTCCGGATTCAAAGTCCGGCGTTCTGCCGATTGAACTACCCGCCACGGCGTCGTCCTTGGATAGCAGATCAGAGCACCCTCAGGTGCCGCTCAGATTCTTTCGCGGTCCTTACGAACCTCATGACGCCAATTTAGGGGGGTCGGTCACGATGAAGTTCGTCACCAACAAGGAGCAGCACATGTCGTACCTCCCGCCCCCTCGAGTCCCAGATCCCGCCGCCGTCCGAGACAGCGCTAGGCGCCGCGTCTCCACCTCAACCGTTGCCGTTGGCCTCATGGCGACCGTCGGACTCGGCGGACTCGTGGGCGTCATGGCCCAGCAAGCGGCCGTGATCAGCGCCGCGAAGACCGCCTCCCAGGCATCGTCGGCGGCACCGGCGACGGCGACGCCGACGGCCTCCTCGACGGTGAACTCGGCCTCGAGCCCCTCGACGGTGAGCGCCTCGACCGCGACCGCCCAGGTCAAGACCGGCGGTTCCTGATCATCCCTCGCCGGCCCATCGACGAATGCGTCGGTAGTCTCGGCACCGTCAGGTTCCAATAGGTGGTGGAGGGATTCATGCGGATCTTGGTGGTCGATGACGATCAGGCGGTGCGCGACTCTCTTCGCCGCGCGCTGATCCTGGAGGGATACGACGTCGAGATCGCAGAAGACGGGACCTCGGCGTTGCGCTCGCTGGCCCAATCCGCTCCGGACGCCGTCATCCTCGATCTCCAGCTCCCCGACATCGACGGCCTCGAGGTCTGTCGGCGACTCCGAATCACCGGCGACCCAACCCCCATCTTGATGCTCACCGCCCGCGATGCCGTCGGCGACCGGGTCGAGGGCCTCGACGCGGGCGCCGACGACTACCTGGTGAAGCCGTTCAACCTGGCCGAGCTCTTCGCTCGCCTTCGGGCCCTCCTGCGCCGCCGGGCACCCATCGATGACGCCGAGATCCTCCGGTTCGAGGATCTGACACTCGATCTCCAGAGCCGCGTCGCCAGCCGCGGCGAGCGATCGTTCCCGCTGACCAAGATCGAGTTCGACCTCCTCGAGCTCTTCCTGCGCCACCCCCGCCAGGTCCTGACACGCGACATCATCCTCGATCAGGTCTGGGGATACGACTTCGACTCGGGGACCAACTCCCTGGCCGTCTATGTCGGCTACCTCCGCCGGAAGACCGAAGAAGGCGAGGAGACACGGCTGATCCAGACCGTTCGCAGCGTGGGCTACGTGCTCAGGGAACAGTGACGTTCCGGGCCCGTCTCGTCATCGCGTCGACCGCCGCGGTGGCCATCGCCGTGCTCCTGGCGTGCTCCACCGCTTGGGTGGTGGCCCGGAACTCTCTTGTGAGCTCCGTCGACGACACCCTCATCCAGACGGCGAGCTCCATGCTGAATCGAGGGTCCATCGAGGGCGCCGACGCCAACGGCGCGGTCACCCAGGTCTCGACGGCAGACGGGAGGATCTGGGCCAACTCGCAGAACGTGACCTTGCCGGTCGAGGGGGTCGTCCGTGCCGTCTCCGCCGGCAAGCGAGGTGCGACCTACGTCACCGTGACTGCCAACCACGTGGTCTTCCGAGAGCTGATCGTCCCGCTCCCCGCTGGACAGATCCTCGGTTCCCAAGTCCAGCGCGAGCAGATACAGATACCGACCTCCTCCGCCCTGCAGCTGGCCGTCCCCCTGGTCGGCGTCAACCGGCAGCTCCGCCACCTCGAGGTCGCCTTGCTCTTCATCGCCGCCCTGGGGGTGCTCATCGCCGTCCTCCTCGGGTTCATGGTGGCCCGGACCGCCATCCGACCCCTCGATCAGGTCACCGAGGAGATCGAGGAGATCGCCGACACGACCGATCTGTCGCGCCGCCTCGACGAGGGGGGGCCCGATGAGCTCGGGCGCCTACGGCGGACCTTCAACCGGATGCTCGGAGCGCTCTCCTACTCCCAGGATCAGCAGCGCCAGCTGGTGCTCGACGCCTCCCATGAGCTGCGCACCCCGCTGACGAGCCTGCGGACCAACACCGAGGTCCTCCGCCGCGTCGACGAGCTCGATCCCGAGACCCGGACCCAGCTTCTCGACGACGTCCTCTCGCAGCTGACCGAGCTGACGACGCTCGTGGGGGACCTCACCGAGCTCGCTCGCGGGGAGCGCCACGTCGAGCCCTCCCAACGCTTCCGCCTCGATCAGCTCGTCGACGACCTCGTCGCCGTCGCCTCGACCCACGGAAGGACCCGGGGACTCGAGATCGACGCCGACCTCAAGGAGTGCTGGGTGATCGCGCATCGAGAGCGGGTCAGTCGAGCCATCGGCAACCTCCTCAACAACGCCATCAAGTGGAGCCCCGAGGAAGGGACCATCGAGGTGACCGTCGATGCCGGCGCTGTCATCGTGCGCGACCACGGACCAGGCATCGCTCCTGAGGATCTCCCGAAGGTCTTCAACCGCTTCTACCGGGCTCCCTCCGCCCGTTCCATGCCCGGCTCCGGCCTCGGCTTGGCGATCGTGGCCCAGGTGGCCACCGAAGAGGGCGGGACGGTGAGCGCCAGCCAGGCACCCGGAGGCGGGGCGCTTCTGCGCTTCGAGATCCCAGCGGTCCAGTAGGAATCGGTCCTCCAGGGCGAACTTTCAGGGATTCTTAGAATCCGCGTGCCTTTCTCTTAGGTCCATCACCGACAATGGACATGTCAGTGATTCCCCCTTTTGAGGAGCGCAATGTCCCGCCACACCCCCGAGACGAGAGAGATCGGCACTCGTCGGATCCAGTCCCTCACACGCCTAGCCATCGGTGGCTGCATGCTCGGCACCGGGGTGCTCGCCGGCCTGGTGGCGCACGAGTACGGGGGCAAGACGGCGCCCGCCGGCGCCACGGCCCCTGTCTCATCCACGTACATCGACCCGAACTCCTCCGGGGCGCCAGGAGACCCAGGCTCGACCGGCAGCACCGGCGACTCGGGCTCCACCGGAGCACCGACGACTCCCCAGACAACGCCCCCGACGACCGCCCCGACAACCCCGCGGACGATCCCCCAGCCAACCCAGCAGTGGCAACCCCCTCGCGCGGTGACCGGAGGATCATGAGCCTCGACTCGGCAGAGGCCGCTCCTCACGCCGAGCCAGGGATCGATCGGTTTGCGATCTGGGGAACTTCGGCAGTCCTCGGCGTGACGCATCCCGACGCACTCGATGCGGCTCGTGCCATCCTCGATGAGCGCCTGAGCGTCACGGAGCAGGCGGCGAGCCGCTTCCGACCCGGCACTGAGATCCTGGCGCTGAACGAGCGCTCTGGCGAAGGACCCATCGTCGTCTCGGCCGCACTGTTCGATCTCGTGATCCACGCCATCGCTGCGGCCGAGATGACCGACGGCGCCTGTGACCCCACCGTCGCCGACTCGCTGCTCGCCCTCGGCTACGACCGCGACTTCGACGAGCTCGACTCGGTGACCGCTCCGCTGTCCGACACCGCTCACGTCGCCCCCGCTCCCGGAGTGGCCGGCATCGTCGTCGATCCGCTGAGCTCAACGGTCGATCTCCCCCTCGGCGTGCACCTCGACCTCGGCGCCACCGCCAAGGCCCGGACCGCCGACCTGGCGGCCACTGCGATCAGCGAGCAACTCGGGGTCGGCGCGCTCGTCGACCTCGGCGGTGACTTGAGGATCGCCGGAGAGCCCCCGCAGGGCGGTTGGCACATCGGCATCGCCGACGAGGCCCGCACCGGGGACATCGACGAGGTCCACGAGGTCTTCATGATGAGCGGCGGAGCAGTGGCGAGCTCGTCAAACGCCGTTCGCCATTGGCGGCGAGGCGACTCCGAGCTGCACCACGTCATCGACCCGGCGACAGGCTGGCCCGCCGAGGCCGTGTTCCGCCTCGCCACCGTTGCCGCGCCGACCTGCGTGGAGGCCAACGCCCTCTCGACCGCCGCCTTGGTCTGGGGCGAGGATGCGCTCTTCGAGCTCCCTCAGCGCTCTATGGCCGCTCGGCTCGTGCGCGTCGACGGCAGCGTCGAGCGAGTCGGGGGATGGCCTGAGCCGATCAAGGAGAACGCTGCATCATGATTGCCATCACCACCCCTGCTCTTTGGTACACCTCACGAGCCTCAGGCATCGTCTCGCTCCTCCTGTTCACCCTCGTGATGGCCTTCGGGATCATGACGGCCACCCGAGTCGGTGGACGGCCGCTCCCCCGGTTCGCCGTCGCTGAGCTCCATCGCCGGCTCTCGCTGCTCGCCGTCGTCTTCCTCGGGATCCACGTCGGGACGACGGTGATCGACACCTACGTGAACGTCGGCATCCTCGGCGTCTTCATCCCCGGTGCGTCGCCGTACAAGACCATGTGGGTGGGCCTCGGGGCCGTGGCACTCGACCTCGTCCTCGCCGTGGTGATCACCAGCCTCCTGCGCCAGCGGCTGAGCCACGCCACCTGGCGAGCCGTGCACTGGCTCTCCTACCTGGCGTGGCCGATCGCCCTCGTGCACACCGTGTTCATCGGAACCGATGTTCGCTTCGGATGGATGGATCTCGTCGTCGCCGGCTGCGTCACGGTCGTCGCTGGCGCGGCGATCTGGAGGATCTGGGCCAACCCTCACCCCGGCGGCGCCCTGACCGCGGTCCCGTCCCGGACCGCCCAGAAGAGGAGCAGGCCGTCCGCTCCCCCAGCCCGGCAGTCTGCTCCGAGCAGAGGTCGGCCGGTGGCCTCCTCGAGCAAGCGACGCGTTCGGTGACCGGACTGACGGCATCTGCGATGAGCCTCCGGCTCCTCGCAGGGATCGGGGGTGGCACTCGCCTCGACCTGGCGGGCCACCTCGCCACCCACGGGCCTCTGGCGCTCCCCCGCCGCAAGGGGTCACACGCGTTCGCGACGAAGCTCCTCGAGCAGATCTCGCTCTCCGGCCTCACCGGACGGGGCGGCGGCGGATTCCCGACCGGGCGCAAGATCGCCGGCCTCC
>JADGOD010000101.1 GCA_017883125.1 Acidimicrobiales bacterium | reverse complement strand
CGACGAACGTGGCTCCAGTGGCGCCGAGAGCAACGCCCGACCAGGCGCGGGCGGCGCCCGGGATGACGGACGAGATGCGACGTCGGGGCGATGTCTTCATGAGCTCCCTTTGGGGCTGGGCGAGGTACGACGAGCTGAAGTATCGCGCGATCACGCCTTGCTCTCCAGCGCGGCGAGAGGTTCCCGACAAAGGGGGAGGGCGGTTGTTCACGTCCTGCCCTGTTGCGTACTGTGGGCAGGTGAATATCGCGCAGATGCTTGTGAACACGGCTCGTCGCGTTCCCGGGAGCCCGGCGATCACCCAGGGGCCGGCCTCGGAGACGTATTCAGAGTTCGACGCCCGCTCCGACGCCCTTGGCGAGGGTCTCAAGAGCCTCGGCGTGGGATTCGGCGATCGGGTCGGGCTGGTGATGAAGAACCGACCAGAGCTGCTGGAGGCCATGTACGCCTGCTTCCGGATCGGAGCGTGCGTGGTTCCCATGAACGCCCGCTTCACCGGCGACGAGGTCGCCTACCACCTCGCCGACTCTGAGGCCGCGGCGATCATCGCCGACGAAGAGGCGTTCGACGCCGCCCTGAGAACCCATCAGGGCCCGGCGCGGGTGGTGGTCGCCGGATCGGGGGCCGCCGCGGCAGGGACGGAGAGTCTCGAAGGTCTCATCGATGCCTCGAGAGGCTCCGGAGAGGTGGGTCTGGTCGATCGTGACGACCTGGCATGGCTCTTCTATACCTCGGGGACCACAGGGACCCCCAAGGGCGCCATGTTGAGCCATGGCAACCTGGCGTTCGTCGTCGCCTCCTGGTTGGCTGATCTCACCCCGATGGGTGACGATGGCGTGACCCTCCACGCCGCCCCGCTCAGCCACGGTGCGGGCTTCCACGCCCTGGCGGCGACGGCTCGCGGTGCCCATCAGCTGATCCCGGAGAGCCCCCACTTCGACCCGGCGGTCATGGTGGCCCTCCTCAAGGAGGCTGGCGTGACCAACACCTGGATGGTGCCCACCCAGGTCATCATGCTGGCCGACCACCTGGTGGCTCACGGTGCCGACCTGCCCGCTCTGAGGGACGTCGTCTACGGAGGGGCCCCGTTCCCCGAGGTCGAGCTTCGTCGGGCCCTTGAGGTCATGGGTCCGGTCTTCGTCCAGCTCTACGCCCAGGGCGAGACCCCGATGACTGCCACCGTGCTGCCACGCCAAGCCCATGTGGCAGCGGTCGAGAACCAGACCGATCAGCTGGCCTCGGCGGGTTACGCCCGGCCCGGCATGGACGTTCGAGTCCTCGGTGGCGACGACAAGGAGCTCCCCTTCGGCGGGATCGGCGAGGTCTGCGTTCGGGGCCCCGCGGTCATGCTCGGCTACTGGGGTCGACCCGAGGCGACCGAGGAGACCCTGCGAAACGGTTGGCTCCACACGGGAGACCTGGGGCGGATGGATGAGCAGGGCTATCTCTTCTTGCTGGACCGGGCGAAGGACTTGATCATCACTGGTGGTTCCAACGTCTACGCGGTGGAGATCGAAGGGGTCCTGTTGGCATGCAAGGGGGTCAGCGAGGTCGCCGTGGTCGGTCTCGCCGATCGCACCTGGGGTGAGATCGTGACCGCCGTGATCGTCCCGGAGGCCGAGGGATCAGTCGATGTCGAGGCGCTCCAAGCCCACTGCGCCGAGATCCTGACGTCGTACAAGCGTCCCCGTCGCTACGAGATCGTCGACGGGCTTCCCCGGAACGCGTACGGCAAGGTGCTCAAGCGAGAGCTGCGCGAGACGCTCGGTAGCTAGCAGGGCACCGGCCCTCTCGGAGCGGTACCCATGGCGCTCTGAGAACGAGCCCTCTCGGTGGATGCGGAGATGGCGACCTACTTGTCGAAGTCGAGATCCAGCATCTTGATGGCGTTGCCCCGAGTGATCTTGTAGATCGACTCCTCGTCGAGACCCTCCATGATCTTGGTCACGATTGACTGGGTGTCAGGCCACGTCGAGTCGCTGTGGGGGTAGTCGGTCTCGACCATGACGTTGTCGACACCGATCTCGTCGAGCGACTTGAGACCGTGGGGGTCGTTGATGAAGCAGCTGAAGATGTTGTGGTGGAAGTAGGTCGACGGCGGCTCAGGGATGTGCTTGGTCTGGCCCCATGCCTGGTTGTCCTCCCAGACCTGGTCGATGCGCTGGAGCACGTGGGGGATCCACCCGATCTGGCTCTCTGCGTAGAGGAGCTTGAGCTCAGGGTTCCGCACCAGGATCCCCGACATCATGAAGTCGGTCATCGATGCCATCGCGCCGCCGAAGGCGAGCGTGGCGCTGACCGAGGGTGGGGCGTCAGGGGAGGCGCCCGCCATGGTCGAGGACGAGCCGATGTGCATCGCGATGACCGTGCCGGTCTCGGCACAGGCTTCGAAGAAGGGGTCCCAGTGGCCTGAGTGGATGGTCGGAAGACCGAGGTGGTACGGCAGCTCGCTGAAGCAGACGGCCCTGACGCCTCGCTCGGCGTTTCGGTGCACCTCGGCGACCGAAGCCTCGAGGTCCCACAGCGGGATGATCCCGAGGGGGATCAGGCGACCTCCGGAGTCTGCGCACCACTCCTCGACCATCCAGTTGTTGTACGCCTGGACGCACGCCATCCCAAGCTCCTTGTCCGTGCCCTCGTAGAAGGTCTGGCCGCAGAAGCGAGGGAAGGTGGGGAAGCACATCGACGCCTCGACGTGGCTGATATCCATGTCCTCGAGGCGGGCCTTGGGGTCGTAGCAACCGGGACGCATGTCGTCGTACGTGATCGGCGTCATCGTCATCTCTTCTTTGGGGTACCCGGCAGCGGCGACCATCCGCTTGTGGGTGTAGACGAGGTCCTCGTAGATCCAGCAGTCGACCTTGGTGGGCGAGCTGTCGTCGAAGTGCTCCTTGTAACCAGCGGTCCCCACGTAGTCGATGCCAGAGATCCCACGCCGGACCACCTTGGGACCCCGGTCCTTGAACTTGGCGGGGAGCCAGCGCTCCCAGACGTCGGCGGGCTCGACCACGTGGTCGTCGACACTGATGATCTTGGGGATCTCCATGGAAGCTCCTGTCAGGCTTGCAGGGAGCGACGGTGGCTCCGCTCGTGGGTGAACTCCTTGACGACGGCGACGAGATCGCCCCCAGAGGAGCGCGCTCGGTCCTTCAGCTTCTCCCAGTCGGCCAGGCTGGCGTAGGCGGATTCGCTGTTGTCGTTCCACTCTCCGGAGAGGGGAGTGGTGATCTCGAGGCGGACCCCATTGGGGTCGTGGAAGTAGATGCTGTAGATAATCTGGTGGTCCACCGGACCGACGACGTCAATGCCGTTGGCCGAGATCCAGGAGCTCCACTCGTCGACGAGCTCCCGGCTGTCGACCTGGAGGGCGAGGTGCTGGAAGGTGTTGTACGCCGGATGAGGAGCCGACTCGAGTGGCGGGAGCTCTGGCGCCTCGAAGAAGGCGACGGTCGAGCCGTCTGCCATCCGGAAGAAGGAGTGGAAGTACGGCACCGGCTCGCCGGTCGACGGGATGGCGTCGTCGAGGACGGCGTTGACCAGCTGCATGCCGAGGACCTTGGTGTAGAACTCTGCCGTCGCCATCGTGTCCCTGGTCACGTAGGCCACATGGCTGAGCATCGAGGGCACACCGGGCCTCGATGAGCCACCGAGTCCTGCCGGAGGGGTCGAAGTGTCACTCATGACGTTGCTCCCTTCTCGCACCTCGGGACAGGCGATCTCACACTGGTTTAGTGGCTACTAAGCCACGATATACTCCGGAATCTCAGCGGCGGACGTCGACGACGGTGCGTCCCTTGGCCTCACCACGAAGGATGGCGTCGAGGGTCTCGTCGAGCTCCCCGAGACCGAGGTCGTGCCCGATCGAATCGAGACCGGAGGGCTTGAGATCCGAACCGAGGCGCTCCCACACCGCGCGTCGACGCTCGATGGGCGTCTGGACCGAGTCGATGCCCAGGAGGGCCACCCCACGCAGGATGAAGGGCATCACCGTGGTCGGGAGGCTTGCCCCACCGGTCAGGCCGCTCGCCGCCACCGCACCGCCGTAGTTGATGCGGGCGAGGACGTTCGCCAGCGTCGTCCCACCAACACAGTCGACCGCGCCGGCATAGGACATCGCCTGAAGGGGCTTGCCGCCCTCATCGGCGAGATCGGAGCGAGGGATGATCTCCTTGGCGCCAAGCGAGCGGAGGAACTCCTCTGCATCGGGCTTCCCGCTGGATGCGATCACGTCGTAGCCCTTCGCGGCGAGGATGCTCACTGCGGTGGAGCCAACTCCTCCGGTGGCGCCTGTCACGAGGATGGGTCCGTCAGCGGGGGTGATGCCCCAGTTCTCCAAAGCGACCACAGAGAGGGCGGCGGTGAAGCCAGCCGTCCCGATCACCATCGCCTCGCGGGCGGCCAGCCCGGAGGGGAGCTTGACGAGCCAGTCGGCGGGGACGCGCGCCTTCTCGGCGTAACCACCGTGACGAGCGACACCGATGTCGTAGCCATGAGCGATGACTGCGGTCCCGACGGGGAACTCCTCGGTGCCGTCGGCCGAGACCGTCCCCGCAAGGTCGATCCCCGGGATGATCGGCGAGATCCGAGCGACCTTGCCCTTGGCGGTGGTCGCGAGACCGTCTTTGTAGTTGACGGACGAGAACTCAACGTCGATCAAGACGCCATCTTCGGGAAGGTCGGCGACTGTGCGGGACTCAACAGTGCGTTCGACCGGCCCTTCGGTCTGGGTGGCTAGGAATGCGCGGAAGGTGTCGGTAGGCATGCGACCGATGGTAGCGGAGGCGCCTGGCGGGTTCCGAATCTCGCCTGAGGGGCGACCAAGGAATCGCTGCGGGGTCGACGGTCATGAGGATGTCGACAGCGACGACCCCATCTCCTTGGTCACGACCAGGGGGTCCAGGTCGAGAGGCTCGACCCACGATCCGGTGTGGCTCCAGGGGCGGTTCACCGCTTCGAGCATGGGGAGCACGGCGTTGTTCGACGTCGCGAGCTGTCCGCTGGCGCCCGCCACGGCTAGGGATTGCGGCCAGAGGAGGCGTTTCAAGGAAGAAGTCGTCATCGAGCCGAGACTTTGCCCTCGGTGCCCAGAGCCGCTCTTGGTGCTGGTGGCCGTTGAGGCTCGGTGTCGGCTAGACCGTGAGTCGATATGGAACTGACTGACATCTCCTACTCGAAGTCCGATGGCGTCGCCGAGATCGTGCTCGATCGGCCTGATCAGCGCAATCCCATCTCGGCGCGCGACGGTGGCACCCGTGATCAGATCCTCTGGGCGATCGCCGACGCCGAGGCCGACAAGGAGATCGGCAGCATCTTGCTGCGCGGCGAGGGCCCGGCGTTCTCCGGAGGGGGGGACCTGACGGGGAACGCCCGACGAGAGACGCTTGATGAACACACAGCGTTCTTGAAGGAGTCCGACGCATTCCACCGTCGGCTGCGCGAGGCCAGCCTTCCCGTGGTCGCTGCCGTCCACGGGTTCTGCCTCGGCGCGGCGCTCAGCCTGGTTGTCTCCTGTGACGTGATCATCGCCGGCGATGACGCTCGCTTCGGGCTCCCCGAGGGCCGGATCGGACTGGTCGGCGTCAGCCCCCTGGTGCCGGTGATCGGCTCGCAGTGGGCGAAGTTCCTGATGCTGACCGGCGAGATGATCGATGCTGATCTCGCACAGCGGATCGGACTGGTCCTGACTGTCGAGCCGGCCGATGAGCTCCTCGAGCGGACGCGAGATCTGTGCCGTCGCCTTTCCCGACTGCCGCGCGAAGCGAGCTCTCTGAACCTGGCGACGGTCGATGCCGTTGCCGATGCCGCCGGCGAAGACGAGCGCCGCCACACGGGAGTTCACCACGATGCGATCACCTTGATGGCGAGCCCGAGAGCCACCGCTCCCGATGGGCGCACGTTCAGGGAGATCATCGACTCCGAAGGAGTCGGGGGTCTCAAGAAGGCGCGCGCTGCGCAGTTCGACACCCCGTGGCTTCGCTGAGCGTGGGACCTCGGTGGTGTCGTGGGGGCAGGTGGCTCGCTACGCGGTCACGGCCTCGTTGATCCACGCGGCGAGTGCGTCGAGCGCCTGGTCGAGGAGCTCGGGCTGACCTTCGAAGTAGTGGTTGGCCCCCTTGATCTCCCAGATCTTCCGGTTCGAGGTGGAGGTGGCCGCGTCGTGCATCTGCTGGCCCATGTGGGGAAGCACCAGTGGGTCGCCCGTGGGCGAGACGACGCCGACGGGCGCCTTGACCTCAGGGAGCCAACGGAGCGAGTCGGCGAGCGTGTCGTCCAGCGACCACTGGTTCACCCACGAGCGGACCGTTGAGCATCGGCTGATCCCGGCGGGCAGGTAGTTCGCGGTGAACGGCTCCCCCCATGGGGTCGTACCGATGACCCGATCGCTGGGGTCGATCGATCCGTCGAGGAACCGCAGGTCGGCCATCGTCCCCTGGACGACGAAGGTCAGGTCATCGAGGCCCTCGGGCTTGTGGGAGGGGTCGGTCAAGAGCCGCAGCTGGGACCACGCCCAGCGCGAGATGCGCCGGTTCCGCTCGACCTGGGCCGCTCGGTAGCGCTCGATGAACTCGGCACTGAACGGAGGGGCGTTCCTCGGGTTGTACATGTCGAGCTCCGGGTCACGCTCAAAGGGCTCGCGCTCGTCGACGATCGCCGGGTCGAGCCACTCGGAGCTCAACCGCGAGCGCGACGGGTGGGCGTTGAGCATGGCGATGGCGTCTGCCGTCGGCAGGTTCGCTTCGGTCAGGTCGGGACCGCCTCCGGGGGGAGCGGTGACCGATGGCGACTCGGCCTGGGCCTGGTAGTAGGGAACGATCGATGCGCCACCTGAGTTGCCGACCAGGACGACCCGCTCGTAGCCGATCGAGCGAAGGTGGGAGACCATCGAGCCGATGTCCAGCAGGCAGTTCTCCATGATCAGCGAGGTGTCGTTCCCGACGTATCGAGTGGTGAGACCGACGCCGGCAAACCCACGTGCGGCAAGTCCCGGGAGGGCGTAGTGGCCCAAGAAGTTGGCGGTGGGGTGGCAGAGCACCACGGCGGTGTCGGGCCGGGATCCGGGCATGCGAACCTCGCTGGCCCAGACCGTCCGGGCGAGTCGAGCGACTCCCGAGTAGATCTCAACTCGCTGGTGCGCGGCCTGGGGAGCAGCCAGGAGCCCCCGTTCGATCTCAGCCATGTTCCTCAACCTTCGTCGTCGTCGCTAACCATGCCGGGGACGATTCTTGCACGGAGGCCAACGCAGGGGTCTCGGTCCAGTCGAAGTGCGTGATCTGGGCTCCACGGTGCCGATCGAGCCCGGGGTCAGATGGACCGGCGGAGCAGGTGCTCGCCCGGAGGCGAGGCTCCGGCAACCGATCGAAGCAGCTGGACCGAGCAGTAGCGACCCCTGAGGTGGGCAGTGAGCTCCTCGTGGGGTCCTTGCGGGCTGGGGCGAGTTGGCGGAGAATGCGACCACGAGCCACCACGGCACTCCGTGGTGAGATGAACCGGCAGAGGGTTGGGACCAGGTGACGGACAACGAGAGCGGGCTCTGGTTCGAGAAGGCCGAAGGTGGTCTCGGCTTTCGACCGCTCACCTGGCAGGGTCGAGCGTCGATGTTCGGCTATCTGCTCCTGCTCGTGTTGGCGGTCATCACCTACTCACAGCTGTTCCTGACGGTGTTCGTGGTCGCCTTCTACACACTTGCCTTCGTGGGGGTCGTCATCGTCAAATCAGATCTGATGAAGGATCGCCAGGGTCCGCAGTAGCCAACTTCCGATCCGCCGGTCGAGAGACGTGGGCTTCCCGACTACAGCGGCCGTGACGCCTCCTCGCCGGGCTCGGACGCCGACCTCGGAGGTCTCAGAGTCAGGGGAAGTACCAGGTGTCGGTCGCCTCTGCGCGGCGATCACCGACCGGTAGAGTGCGACTAGGAGGTGGATATGGCGCTAGGACCGATTGAAGTGCTCGTTGTCGGGTTTCCGGGAAACCGATTCAACGGTGAGATCATCCCTGAGATCCAGCAGCTCGTTGAGAGCGGCACGATCTCTGTGGTCGATGGGCTCTTCGTCCTCAAGGACGAAGACGGCGCGATCGAGCTTCTTGAGTTCGAGCAGCTCGACTCGAATGACGACGCAAGTCGGCTCGCCACGCTGCTCGACCAGGTCGACTCCTTGATCTCTGCCGAAGACATCGACGAGCTGACCGCAACCCTCGAGCCGAACTCGTCGGCTGCAGTGCTGGTCTTTGAGCACACGTGGGCGAAGCCCTTCCGCGACGCCATCATCAGCACGGGCGGAGTGCTCGCTGCCGATCTCCGGATTCCCGGAGCGGCCGTGGAGCAGCTCCTCGCAGAGCTGGCCGAGACGAGCAACTGAGTCACGAGGGATAAGGAGAACACGATGCGTGGACGAATGGGCAGGCCAGGCCTGGTAGGGGTCATGGCGAGGACGGCCGTCGTTGCCGGAACTGCGACCGCTGTCTCCGGACGAGTAGCGACCAGGCAGCAGCAGAAGGCTGAGGCACAGCAGCAGCCAGCGGAGCAGGCCCCCGCTCCAGCCCCAGCTCCGGCAGCTGCCGGCGGAGGCGACGATGTCGTCGAGAAGCTCCGGCAGCTGGCCGACATGAAGGCGTCGGGGATCCTGAACGAAGCAGAGTTCGACGCAGCGAAGGCGAAGATACTGGCCGGTTGACGCTGGGCAGGTGGTCGGAGCTGGGCGCGTGAGCTTCTGGGTTGCCGCGGAGAGCTGGACCCCTTCTGGCTGGCGAGCGTCTCGGTCGAGTCCGAGGTCTGCACGCAGCTCTGAGTGCCGAAGGCCACCTGGAGACCAATGACATCGTCTGCTTCGAGGAGAGAGGGTTGGGCAAGTGACCGCCGGGAACCCCAGTCAGCACCCTCTCGCTGAGACCCCCCGGGAGGGGGGCGATCAGTCGCTCGAAGGAGCAGATTCCCGCATGGGAACTCTGATGATGCAGGTGAAGGGCCTTGTCCGCGCCATCAAGGAAGGCGACGACGAGCTCGTCGAGTCAACGGTGCTCGAGCTGAGCGGCCGGCGACGTATCTTCGCACCTCTCGTCATGGTGATCGGTGCCCTCTCCATGCTGTTCGAGGGGCTCAAGCTCCTGTTCTCCAACTGGAGGCTCACGCTCATCCAGATCCTTCCGGCAACATGGATCTGGTTGGCGATGGTCGACCTCAAGATCCACGTCTTCCACGACAAGTCGTTCCACCCGCTGGACGGGTGGGCCCTGATCACCGCGATCGCGGTGGTGGTGGTCATCACGGCGGCGAGCACCTTCCTGAACGCCGTCTTTGCATTTGCCATCTCGAGACCGGGCAAGCCCGAGATCAGGCCCGCTTTCACTCGGGCCCGGGCCCACGCGTCGACCGTTCTCGGCACCGGAAGCGTGATCGGGCTGATGCTCGGGCTCGCCGCTCTCTACACGGTCCGCTTCGAAGGCTTGTGGTTCTCCGTCTCGATGAGCATCGTCATCGGGATCATGATGGTGGCCTACGTGGCCGTCCCGTCGAGGTTGATCGGCATGAGGACGACCTATTCGAAGTCCGACAAGCTGAAGGCGAGCGTGGTCGGCGGAGCGCTCGGAGCAGTTGTCTGCTCTCCTCCCTACATCCTGGGTCGGGTGGGGATTCTCATGCTCGGTTGGCCCTACTGCTTCATCCCGGGCGTCATCTTCCTCACCGTCGGGGTCACCTTGCAGATCGGAGCCACCAGCTCGGTCAAGGCGATCACGATGAGCGCCAAGCTGGTCGCCGGCCGCAAGCCCTAGAGGCTCCGTGAGGATCTCGTCTGTCACCGAGATCACAGGTGGAAGGGGTCAGCCCAGTGGTCCCTTGGGTACGAACGACTCGACGACGCCACCGTGATGGTCTTCTT
>JADGOD010000100.1 GCA_017883125.1 Acidimicrobiales bacterium | reverse complement strand
GTCGTGGAGCCGGGCGATGCCGAAGTCCCCGAGCCGTGCCTCGCCATCAGCGTCGAGCAGGATGTTGGACGGCTTCACGTCGCGATGCACGATGCCCCGGTCGTGCACGTACGCCAATGCGTCGGCCAGTCTCGCTCCGAGGAGGGCGGTAGCTCGAGGGCCCAGCGGTCCGCCTCTTAGGGTCTCCGCGAGGGTCGGGCCGTCAACGAGTTCCATGACCAGGTAGGCCTGGTCACCGGCGAGTCCAGTGTCGAGCAGGCGGATGAGGCCGGGGTGCTCGAAGCGCTCGAGCGCCCGGGCTTCTTGCGCCAGCCTCCGAGCAAGCTCTGGATCGCCTGAGCGGACTATCTTCACCGCAACCGTGGTGCCGCTGCGCTGGTCGATGGCCTGGTAGACGTCAGACATGCCACCCCGGCCGAGTAGATGCACGAGGCGATAACGCCCGCCGAGGACGTCAGTGCTCGAGGTCATGGGTATTGGTCAAGGTGGTCAAGCACATCCCTTGGTCGGGGGTCACGGCTGAGCCTGCCACAGGGTTAGCGATCAGCGATCAGCGCCTCCAGTCTCTCCCACTTCCATTGGGCTCTCGACCGTGCCAGTGAATCCCAAGTCAGCGGGAAGATCTCACCTGGGGTAACAGGCCAGCCGTCGCGCTCCCGCGGCAATCGCGTCTCGCGACGTTTGGCCGGGCGTTTCGACCATTTCGATCCCCTCCGATCCCGACCACGCCACAATGCCGGCTGGAGGGCAGCTCGCCGTTGCGCTCGTGCCTATCCCCGAAGTGTTGTTAGGGGATACCCGTCCAGAGTCGGAGGACCGACGTAACCGTTCTGCTACCAAGCACTGGAGATTGGGTCCTTCAGAACCGTGGCTCTCCCACCAATAGTCACGCACATGCCCGGTAGGTGGCGAGCCTCAGCTTCTTTCTAGTTCGACCCCGACCCCCGACGAAACCACTTCTTCTTGGCCTCGTCGGTCTGACCCCCCCGATGCCTGGTCGCGAGGCCGAGCAGCCGGATGCACGACTCCAGAAGACTACTTGTAACATACAAATATGAACCTCACCAAGCGAAGCGGGCGTACCGCCGCCGGGGACGTGCCAACAGGCATCGACGAAATCATCGGTGCGCTCTCGACGGTGGCACGGGTCTTCAACCAGTCGAAGGCCCACACCACGCTCTGCCGGCGCGCCGGGGTCGACCTCGACCGCGGCGGAGCGGCCCTGCTCTACAAGCTCCACGTTGAGGGCGACGACGTCCACTTCACTGTGCTCGCCGAGCGCCTCGGCATCGACTCGCCGGCCGTCACCCGCAAGGTCCAGCAGCTCGAGCGGGCCGGTCTGGTCCGCCGAGAGCGCGACGCCAAGGACGCACGGGCCCTGCGGATCCTGCTCACCGAGGAGGGTAGGGACGCCATCGAGCGGCTCCTCGCCGCTCGTCGGGAGTGGCTCGCAGACGTGCTGTCCTCCTGGTCGGCCGAGGAGCGCCTCGAGCTGGCGCAGCTGCTGGGCCGGTTCGCGCTCTCCATCAGCGGGAGCGAGGCGAGCGATGTCGGTTGACGAATCCACGCCTGGGCTGACGGCCACCGAGGACGAGCTCTCGAAGGCCGAGCACCGCCGGATCCTGGTCGTCCTGAGCGCACTCATCCTGGGGACCTTCCTGTCCTCCCTGGACCAGACGATCGTGGCCACCGCGCTGCCCACGATCGCCGGCGACCTCCACGGGCTCAGCCACCTCTCCTGGGTCGTCACCGCCTACCTGCTCACCCTCACGATCTCGACGCCGCTGTGGGGCAAGCTCGGCGACCTCTATGGGCGCAAGAAACTCTTCGAGGCCTCGATCATCATCTTCCTCATCGGCTCGGTCTTCGCCGGGCTCTCCCAGACGATGGAGCAACTCATCGCCCTCCGTGCCGTCCAGGGCGCGGGTGCCGGCGGCCTGTTGGTCGGAGCGCTGGCGATCACCGGCGACCTTCTCAGCCCGCGTCAGCGCGGGCGTTACATGGGCTACTTCGGTGCCGTCTTCGGCGTCTCCTCGGTCATCGGTCCCCTCCTCGGCGGCCTCTTCACCGAGCAGCTCAGCTGGCGCTGGATCTTCTACATCAACATCCCCCTCGGTCTCGCGACCCTGCTCATCGTCGCCACCAAGCTCAAGATCCCCAAGCGCCGGACCGAGCACGCCGTGGACTACATGGGCACGGTGCTGCTGGGGGCCGCGGTGACCTGCATCATCCTGCTCACCACCTGGGCGGGGGCCACCTACGCCTGGGGCTCGACGATGATCATCGGCCTGGCCGTCGCGGCGGTGCTCCTACTCGTGGGCTTCGTCTTTGTCGAGCACCGCGCCGAGGAGCCGCTGATGCCGCTCGAGCTCTTCGGCAATCGGATCTTCTCGGTGGGAGCCACCATCGGCTTCCTCTCGGGCTTCGTCATGTTCGGTGCGATCATCTACATCCCGCTCAACCTCCAGGTCGTCTACGGGGCCACCCCGACGACCTCGGGGCTCCTGATGCTCCCCTTCGTGGTCGGCATGCTGGCTGCCTACATCCCGAGCGGCCGCCTGGTGACGCGCTGGGGGCGCTACAAGGTCTTCCCCATCCTCGGCACGGCGATCATGACCCTCGGGGTCTACCTGCTCTCGCTGATGACGCCGGCCACCTCGCTGGCCGTCGCAGGGCTCTACATGGCCGTCATCGGCGTGGGCATAGGCCTGTTGGTCCAGATCATCATCGTCGCCGTCCAGAACGCCGTGCCCTACGAGCACATGGGGACCGCCACCTCGCTGGCGACCTTCTTTCGCTCGATCGGCGGCGCCTTCGGCGTGGCCCTCTGCGGCTCGGTCTTCACGAACCGCCTGGCGGCCGAGCTGCCCCGCTTCCTGAGCGCCGGACAGCTTCGCGCCTTGGCCGGCAGGAACCTGGTCTCGAGCCCCGCCACCATCGACAAGCTCCCGCCTGCCATCCACGCCGGGGTGATTCAGTCCTTCAGCCACGCCCTGAGCACCGTCTTCCTCGTCTGCGTGCCGATCACCGTCGCCACCTTCCTCCTCACCCTCTTCTTGGAAGAGGTCCCGCTGAAGGACCACACGGCGGCCAGCCAGCTCGCCCACGCGGCCGACCTCGGATGAGCTCCAGCGCGTGGCGGCCCACCCCTCGATGCCGACGAACGCCGGTGCCTGATCCCATCGGGCTACTCGGTGCCCTGCGGGCATCGCAAAAGCGGCTCGCCGCGCTCGTCGGCGACCTTGGGGAGAGCGAGCTTGAGCGGCCCTCCTACGACGATGCCTGGAACGTCGCCGACGTGCTCAGCCACCTCGGCAGCCAGGCCGAGATCTTTGGGCTCTTCGTCGACGCCGGCCTCGAGGGCCGCGAGCCGCCGAAGGAGGCCTTCGGGCCGATCTGGGGTGCCTGGAACGCGAAGGCGCCTGCAGCCCAGGCGGCGGATTCGCTTGCCGCAGACGCGGCCTTCCTCGAGCGCTTCGAGGCCATCGACACCGAGCGGCTCGCCCGCTTCGAGCTCAGCTTCTTCGGAATGGAGATCGATGATGCGGGGATGCTCGGCATGGGCCTCGGCGAGCACGCACTCCACATCTGGGACGTGTGAGCTTCCTTCAACGCGGACACCGTCCTCACCCCCGACGCAACCTAGCTACTCCTCGGCGGTCTCGACCGGCTGGCTGCCCGCGGCGGGCTGATCAGGCTTGGGCTGGGGATGTCCGCTCGGCGACGAGCGCGCTGCGGTTGATCTTCATCGAGGCAGCCCGAGGAAGCACCTCGATCAGCTCGACCGACTTGGGCGCCTTGTAGTGGGCGAGGCGATGCTTGGTGAAATCGATCAGCTCTTCCTCGGTGATCGTCACCCCCTCGGAGGGCTGGACGATGGCGTGGACGCGATGGCCCCACTCTTCG
>JADGOD010000099.1 GCA_017883125.1 Acidimicrobiales bacterium | reverse complement strand
TCGTGGCTCGGGACCCCCGAGTCCGTGGGGATTGGTCGTTCGATGAGGTCGGTCATCTCATTTGACTCCGTTGCTCTGGGCGGGGATGGTGGCTACGCCTGGGTTGGTCTGGCGGTCGATGGCCTCCTTGGCGGCCGCAGCAGCGGCCGCAGAGGTCTTGGCGTCCTGTTCCGCTATCCATACGCGGTACTGCGCCGGTGGCATGACCACGACCTGGAAGTACATCAGCGAGTGGTAGAGCCCGCAGAGCTGGGCGCACTGGCCCTGGTATGTGCCCGGCTTCGTGATCTTGAACGTGAAGGTGTTCAGCATGCCGGGCTGGGCGTAGCGACTGAAGTTGAACTCCGGGACGTAGAACCCGTGGACCACGTCAAGCGATTGGAGGTTGATCCGCACGTCCTCGTTGGCCGGCATGTACATCTTCGGGGACTGGGTGGTCTGGCCTACCTCGGAGTAGGTGTGGCCGGGGTACGTGAACTTCCAACCCCACTGGAAGGCGGTGACGTTGACGGTGGCCTGCGGGGTGGGGTTCGCCACCACCTCGTTCTCCACCACCACCGTGGCAGCGAAGAGGCCAAAGACGATGAGGATCGGAACGATCGTGTAGCCGATCTCAAGAGGGATGTTGTACTGGGTCTGCTTCGGGATGCCGTCGCCCCGCTTGCGGTAGCGGAGCATCGCCCAGAGGATCAGCACCATGGTGAGGCCGCCGATGATGATGGCGGCGATGGAGAACCCCTGCCACAGCTTGAAGGTGTCGTTCCCCGGCTTCGAGGCACCGTGGAAGGCCCCGAATGACGGGACCTGGCAGCTTGCCAGAAGGAGAGGCGCGGCGAGCGCGGCGAGCAGGGCCTTGGTCCGCCGGGGGCGCCGCGCAGGCGTCTCGGAAGGTGCAAGGGATTCGGGGGAGACAGGTGCCAATTCCACGAGTTCTGACCTTAGTCAGTGTGAGGCACTTGGCGGTAGTTGAGCGAGCCGGATTCGTGGTCAGGCCGAAGGGGACCCTGATTCCCGGGCTGCCCACCGGAAGATGCCCTTGGCCATCGTCGAGGTGGCCGCCTCGGCACGGGTGGAGAACACCCGGTGGCGGATGGCCTGGATCCCCTGGTCGTCAGGGGAGGCCAGCCACGCCATCTCGGCCAGGTGGCCTGCGAGCCGCAGCGCCAGATCCGATGCCTGGCGCTCCTCGGCGCCGAGGGCCATGGCCAAGAGCACCAGAGCCCGGTCGGCGAGCGACCCGGCTCCACCCGCCAGCTCGGCGAGCTCCGCTGCCAGCATCGACTCGGGGGCCGGCTTCAAGGTGGCCGGGTTCCCGTCCCACCATCCCCCGTAGAGACGCCACACATTGTGGACGATGAACTCGGGCTCGTCGTAGACCGGTTGGAGGTAGGGGCGCTCGGCCAGGGCTGCGGGCGGGCGGACCGAGTGGACCGCCTCGTCGAGACGAGCGCCGGCGTTCAGCAGCGCCACCGTCTGGTCCACGATGGACTCGAGGTACTCAGCGGTGTCGGTGAGCGCTTGGGTGACCCGGTCTGCCCCGACGACGGGGAACCCGTGGCCCGGGAGCAGGTACTCCGGCTCGAGCTCGACCATCCGGCGCAGGGCCTGGGCCCACTCGCCCGGGTAGCGCTGGACCTTCTGGGGGTTCCCGGCGTTGGGGGAGGCCCAGATGAAGAGGTCGCCGCAGCAGAGCACCCGCTTCGAGGGGATCCAGGTGATCGTGTGGTCGTCGGTCTCGCCCTTCTCGTGGCGCAGCTCGATGCCAAGGCCACCGATCTCGACGTGGTGGTCATCTACGAAGGTCTCGTCGGGGTAGCGGTACCTCGTCGGCCACTCGAGGTCGTCGACCCCGAACTGGCGGCGGTTGATGATCGCGTTGTAGCCAGCAGTCATCTTGTAGCGGTCGAACCGCCTGGGGAGGTGGCGGTGCGCGATGACCCTCGGGGGATCCCAGCCGTTGGTCGCCGCCTCGGCCTCCCAGACCGGCACGCCGAAGACGTGGTCGATGTGGCCGTGGGAGTAGACAGCGGTGTGAAGGCGCTTGTCGGTCCATCGCCGGAGCTCCTCGTGGATCAACGTGGCGACGAACGGCGAGCCGGTGTCGACGAGGAGGAGCCCGTCGGAGGTGGAGACAGCGGAGACGTTGGCGAAGGTGGGGAGGAACGCCACGTCGTCGGTCACCTCGACGAGGCCACCGAAGTGACCCATGATCGAGATCTGCTCGGTGGTGAGCTCGCCGCGCCAGAGCTTGTCGGCGACGCCGAGGATGTCGTCGCTCATCGGCCGGTCGGAGGAGGACTGACCGTCGAGAGGGGAAGCTAGGTCGTTGGAGGCTTGTCGGCGTCGCCTGCCGCGGCGTCCGCCTCCTTGGCGTCACCCGCCTTGGCGTCTTCGCCGTCGTTGCCCGTCTTGAGGCCCTTCTCGAACTCGGTCTTCGCCGAGCCGAGGCTGCGAGCCAACTTGGGGATCGCCGCACCTCCGAAGATCACCACCGCGATCACGATGACGACGATGAGGAGATCGGGACCGAAGATCTCTGCCAGAAACACGATCACCTACCTCCTCTCTGGCGCACCGTTGCGCTCACAACCACGATAGACCCAACCGGATCGGTCGCCGCGTCGATCCTCAGTTGGCGAGGAGAATCCCGGCCAGCAGGGCCAAGACGGACGCGACACCGGCTATGGACCCCCATACGCCCATGGCGGCCCGTGAGGTCGCCCGACCGTGGAGCCAGGCACCGAGCCCGGCCAGGATCACCAGGACGAACTTGACGCCCATCACGGCGCTCCACCCGCTGGCCTTCGGCTCTGCATGGAGGGCGGCGAGGTTCCAGAACCCGGTGAGGACCAGGACGATGAACGCAGGCCAGCTCAGGCGGGCGAAGGCCCGAGCCAGAGACTTCGACGCATCGCTCCCGAGGCTCCGTGCCGTCGGCAGGAGGCCCACCATGACGAGCTGGCCGCCGACCCAGATGGCCGCAGCGAGGACGTGGAGGAAGACTCGGATGGCTGTCCAGCCCGGGGTGAGGGTGAGCTGCGCGCCGTGGTGCAGGGTGGTCATCGCTCTCAGCTCCCCGTCCAGTTGGGCTCACGCTTCTCGGTGAAGGCGACGGCGCCCTCGAGTGCGTCCGACGACGCTCCGATGGCCCCGAAGGCAGCGTCGCTGATCACCCAGGCCTCGGCCTCGGTGAGCTCGGCGGCCTGGCGCATGATGTCCTTCGAGACCCGAACGGCGTGAGGAGCGTTCTTGGCGATCCGCTCGGCGAGGGCGAGCGCCTCGTCGAGGACCGACGCACCGGGGACGACCCGGTTGACGAGGCCGATCTCGAGAGCGCGGGCGGCATCGATCGGGTCACCGGTGAGGGCCATCTCGAGTCCGACGGCGGTGGGGATCCGCTTGGGGAGCCTGATCAGGCCTCCGGCGCCGGCGATGAGGCCTCTGGTGACCTCGGGTATGCCGAACTTGGCGTGGTCGGCGGCGACCACGAGGTCGCAGCTGATCATCATCTCGAAGCCGCCGGCGAGGGCCGATCCGTTGACCGCGGCGATCAGGGGCTTGGGGAACGCTCGCTTGGTGAGCCCAGCGAAGCCCTTCTCGGTCATCGGGAACTCACCGGTGGCGAACGCCTTGAGATCCATGCCGGCGCTGAACGCCTTGTCGCCGGCGGCGGTGAGGACGACCACCCAGCAGTCGTCGTCGGCCTCCAGCTCGTCGAGCGCGTCACCGAGGGCGATCGCCGTGGCGCGGTTGATGGCGTTGCGGGCCTCGGGGCGGTTGATGGTGAGGACCTCAACCTTCCCGATCCGCTGCCGGAGAACCTCGTCTGCCATCCCTGCCCCTCTCGTCGTCTGGGTCTTGACCCGTCGAACGCTACCAAGCGAAGCGGGTGTCGGTCGGAGTACCGGCGCACGCGGCTGAGGTGGGAGACTTGCTCTCGATGACACGCTCTTTCGTGGACGAGTCCGTCGAGCTCGCAGCGTTCGTCGGCGGATCTGGCGTCGACGGCGGGATGAACGGCCCGGGCGAGCCCGCCTCGACCTGGCAGCAGGCCGAGCATCTGGGCCTGGTCGAGCCGACGGGTGTCGGGGTCGACTTCTTCGATGCGCCTGACGCCCTGGTCTCCGCGGCCTACCGAGCGGGCCTGGCCCAGGTGTTCCTCCGGATGGACTGGGCGCGCCTGGAGCCCCGTGAGGGCTCGATCGACCGTGCCGTGCTCGGTCGCTACGCCGAGATCCTCTCGATGTTCATCGACGCAGGGGTGAGGCCGCAGGCGGTGATCTGCGATGGTGCCCTGCCGGCGTGGCTCGGGGTCGAAGGCTGGCTCCTCCCAGCGACTCCCGAGCGGTTCGGCCGTCTGGCCGCAGCCGTGTCCGAGGAGTGCGGTGACCTCCTCTCCGGCGTGGTGACCCTCGAGGCCCCGGCCGAGTGGGCATTCGCCGGGTGGGTGCTGGGTGCGGCCCCGCCGTTCAGGACCGCGGCGGTGCTCGACGCATGCGCCGCGCTCGACGGCATGCTGAGTGCCCACCTCTATGCGTGTGAGGCCCTGAAGGGCTCTACCCTGACGCTGGAGCGTGGGCTTCTCGGCTCAGGGGGGCTCCTCGGAGAGCTCGAGGCGCTACTGCTCGGGCTGGATCCGGAGGGTATGCCCGAGAAGGTCGCCGAGTGGATCGTGAGCCGAACGCCAGCTCGAGCCCGTGACCTCGCCGCACACTCCGACGAGCCCCTGGGCAGCGTCGCCTGGGTGAGCGTGGGGAGCGGGCCCCGACCCGCAGAGGGGATCAAGGGATCGATCTTCGGTCTCCTCGACCACGGCGAGGGCACCCTCGAGCTGGGCGACACCGTCTCGCGCCTGCGCCTCGGAGCGGCGCGCGGTCAAGGCCGGCCGGTCAACATCGCCTACCGCCACGTGGCCGCAACCATCGACAGCTACGGCCATCGAGAGATGGGCCACGCCAAGAGCCGAGCTGCCGATCTGGCGGTCGCCCTCGAGGCGATCCGAGTCGTGCGGAGCGAGGGGCTCGCTGTGGCGCGACTTGTCGCGGGCGAGCTGGTGGACCGCTGGCGGTTCGGGACGTTCGAGAAGCGAGAGGGCCTCCTCGGCGTCGATCGGCTCCGTGGGGACAAGGGGTTCAGGCTCCTGGCGACAGACGCCGGAGGGGTCGATGCCGCCGGGGTCGTCCGACAGCTCGCCGCGGCACCCTCGCCGAGCTCCTGAGGGGTCTCTACTCCTCTTCCTCGTCGTCGAGCGCCTCACGGGTGATGGCGATCTCCTCGATCAGCGCCGCTTCGACATCCGTGATCGAGGTGGCGAACGTGGCCTCGACGCGCTGCTCGGCGAGGCGACCGCGGATGAAGAGGCCGACCGCGACGAGCACGATGAGGATCAGAATCGCGGTCGATGCCCACGCGGCGTACTTCTCGGCCTTGTGGTACGCGTTGCCGAGGAAGTAGCCCAGTGCGGTGAAGAGGACCCCCCACACGAGCCCTCCGATGGCGTTGGCGAACAGGAACGTCCGGTAGTGCATCTTCGAGAGCCCGGCCAGGCCGGGCATCACGGCCCGGAGGAAGGCGGTGAACCTTCCGATGAACACGGCGAGAGCCCCTCGCCGACGGAGCATCACGAGGGCCATGTCGATGCCGCCCCGGCGATGGGCGAGGAGCTTGAGCTTCAGGATCTTCTCCCCGTGGCGGCTGCCGACGAAGTAGCCGACCGAGTCACCGATGATGGCCGCGATCACGATGAGGGCCCCGAGGGCCCCGACGTTGACGTGGCCGCCGCTGGCCACGACGCCGCCGAGGATCACCGCGGTCTCGCCGGGGAAGACGAACCCGAAGAACACCGCCGCCTCGGCGAAGACCAGGACGGAGACCACGACGTAGACCATCGTCGGGTTGAGGTCCAGGATCCCGTTGAGGATGTCGGTCACGAGGGGCCGGGCGGCGATGATCACGGCGATCAAGACCGGCAGCCCGACCAGGAGGGCGATCCACTCTGCGCGCGTGATCCCCCGAGGGGCGGTGGAGTCGACCATCGAGACATCTTTGCAGGTCGATCGCCGATTCTCGGAGAGCTCGCGCCGGGCTGTGAGCGCCGTCTCGGCAGCAGGAACCACGGGGCCGGGACATGGGGTTTCGGCCCCGGCCTCAGCCGATTCTCAGCCGATCTGTGCGACGCTAGGGAGATGGCATCACGTGCACGACACTCGTCGAACCCCGCTCACGCGGCGCCCGGTCTCACCAGGTCGCCGCTCGCTCTTCCGCCGAGAGCCCACGCCCTGGCCGGGTGGGCTCTCCTGCCGCTCCGGATCTTCCTCGGAGCGACCTTCCTCTTCGCCGGCCTCCAGAAGCTGTCGAACCCGAACTTCTTTGATGCCAACAGCCCGTCGAGCATCCAGGCGCAGCTGATCGCCTCGGCCCGGATCAGCCCGATCCACCTGCTCATCGGACACCTCATCCAGTACGCGGTCCCGCTGGGGATCCTGATCTCCCTCGGGGAGATCGCCGTCGGCATCGGGATGCTGCTGGGCCTGTGGACCCGGGTGGCGGCCCTCGGCGGTGCGGTCCTCGCGTTCAGCTTGTTCCTGACGGTCAGCTTCCACGCATCGCCGTACTTCACCGGGGCCGACATCGTCTTCTTCTTCACCTTCCTGCCCTTCCTCGTCGCCGGAGCCGGGGGGGCGATCGCGCTCGACACCTGGTTCGCCAAGCGCGCCTCGGAGGAGCTGGGGTTCGGAGATCCCACCCCATATGTCGTCACCTTCGCTGGCATCCAGGACTTCTGTGGGAACTTCGACGCTGGTCGCTGTCGCGCCCAGCACGGGTCGGTGTGCGGTCCCCAGGGATGCCCGGTCCTCGAGGGAGGTCGCTCGTCGATCGTCCAGCACAAGAAGCCTGATGAGGTCGACCGCCGTACCGTGGTGATCGGCGCCACGGCCGTCGCGGTCGCCGGAGTCGCCGGCGTCGCTCTCGCCGGTGCGACGGCAGGGCTGGGCCGAGCCATCGGTGGCGCTCCGAAGGCCAAGAGCGGCACGGCCTCGCTCAACGGCGGGACCACGACGACAGCAGCGGCCAGCGGCTCCACCACGACCACCTCGCCGCTCGGCACGGCCATCGGCGCCGCAGCCACCGTCCCCGTCGGCGGAGCAGCCACCTTCACGGCACCCAACGGTGACCCCGGGATCGTGCTCCAGCCGACCAAGGGCCAGTTCCTCGCCTACGACGCCATCTGCCCCCATGCCGGCTGCACAGTGAGCTTCTCGAAGGCAGCCGACCTCATGGTCTGCCCGTGCCACGGCTCGGAGTTCAAGGTGGCGAACGGCGACGTGATCGCCGGGCCGTCGCCCACCGGCCTGGCCAAGTTCGCGATCACCGAGGGTGGCAACGGACAGCTCTACCTGAAGGCGTAAGGCGGTTGACGTGAAGGTTTTGATCGTCGAAGACGAGCAGCACCTCGGTGAGGCGGTCCGCGACGGGCTCACCGCCGAGGGGTACGAGGCCGAGCTCGTCGCTGACGGCCAGAGCGGGATCGAGCGCGGCCAGGATCCCGGCTTCGACGCCATCGTCCTCGACATCCTCCTGCCTCGGCGCAACGGCTTTGAGGTGTGCGCCGAGCTGAGGGCTCTCGGGGTCACCACGCCGATCCTCATGCTCACGGCGAAGGAGGGCGAGCTCGACGAAGCCGAGGCGCTCGACACGGGGGCCGATGACTTCCTCCGCAAGCCGTTCAGCTTCGTCGTCCTCGTGGCTCGGCTCAACGCGCTGATCCGACGCAGCACCCGCCAGCAGGCCCCGGTCCTCGAGTCCGGCGACATGGCCCTCGATCCTGCGAGCCACCGCGTCCGCATCGTCGACGACGCGATCGACCTGACGCCGAGGGAGTTCGCACTTCTCGCCGTCTTGTTCGACAACGTCGGCGAGACAGTGGCCAAGTCCGACCTCTTGGCCGAGGTGTGGGGAGCCGAGTTCGACGGAGATCCCAACATCGTCGAGGTCTACATTGGCTACCTGCGTCGGAAGATCGATCAGCCCTACTCCCGGCGGAGCATCCAGACGGTGCGCGGGGTGGGGTACCGACTCGATCCCAGCCGTGCCTGAGCGCCGTCGAGGGCACTCGATGTCGTCGATCAGGGTCCGCCTCACCCTCTCGGCCCTGATCGTGGTGGCGATCGTGCTCAGCGCGGTCGGCGGCGGGCTGATCTACCTGCAGTACCGCACGATCGTCGGCGGCCAGCAGAGCCGGGTGAGCGCCGAGGCCGGGACGGTGGCGCTGGCGCTCAGCCAGTCACGGTCGATCGACAACCTCGCCAAGCCCGGCACGGGCCTCCAGGTGGTGGACCCGAGCGGCCACGTCCTCTACGCCACCGAGGGGCTCCTCCGCCAGCCCGCCGTCTCGTCGATCCATCCGGCACCGGGCTCCTTCAAGGCAGTTCGGCTCACCAACCAGTCGCTGTCGGGCGATGACGGGATCGCGATCGTCGAGGCGACCTCGGTGCGGACCCCCCAGGGGGTGCTCACCGTCTACGCCGTCGCCTACGGCACGCAGCTCGAGCAATCCCAGCGGAGCCTGATCGTCGGCCTCTTCCTCGGCATGGCGACGGTGCTGGCGGTGACCGGTTGGCTGATCTGGACCTTCACCGGCAGAGCGCTGCGTCCGGTCGAGCAGATGCGCTCCGAGGTCGAGTCCCTGGCGGAGCACAACCTTGACGAGCGCGTCGAGGTCCCCTCGGGAGACGATGAGATCACCCGTCTGGCGATGACGCTGAACGACCTCCTCGAACGTCTCGAGCTGGCGCAGAGCGCGCAGCGGGCGTTCATCTCCGATGCATCCCACGAGCTCCGCAGCCCCTTGGCGTCGCTGCTCACGACGGTCGAGGTGGCCCGGGCGCATCCCGATCGAGCGGACTGGCCGGCGGTGGCCTCGGTGGTGGCTGACGAGGGGGAGCGGCTGCGACTGCTCGTCGACGACCTCCTCCTCCTGGCGGCCCACGACGAGCACCGTGAGCCCCGCCGTGACGTCGCCGTCGACCTCGACGAGATCGTCCTGGCCGAAGCGCAGCGCCTCCGCCTCCAGGGAGGCCCGAGCGTCGACACCTCACGGGTCTCTGCGGCTCGCGTCTCGGGTGATCCTGTGCTCCTCGCCCGCGCCGTTCGGAACCTCGTGGACAACGCCGTGCGCCATGCCACCTCGACGATCTCGTTCGCCGTGAGGGACGAGGGCGGCTGGGCGGTGATCGACGTGAGCGACGACGGGCCGGGTGTCGCGCCTCACGATGCGGTCCGGCTCTTCGAGCGGTTCGCGCGATCAGACGAGGCGAGAGATCGGCCCTCGGGCGGTGCCGGCCTCGGCCTCGCCATCGTGGCGGAGCTCGTGGCTCTTCACGGTGGATCGGTGGCCTTCCTCGACGTCGACCAGGGGGCGACGGCCGAGATCCGCCTCCCGTCGGCGATCAGCTGACCGAGCGGAGGTGCGGTTTGAGGGGGTCGATCCCCTCGATGCGCTTAGCGACGTCCTCGATGAACCTCGTACCGAGGGGCAGGTAGCGCAGGACGTCGGCCTGGCCAGACGGTCGAGCGAGCATCCAGGAGTGGCCACCGGGTATCCACTGGACCTCGACCTCGGCGAGGTCGGCGAACTCCGCGGCGGCCGCCGGGGTGGCGATGCGGTCGAAGCACCCCCACTCCTCGAGAACGGGGATCCCCGCCAGCTTGAGCTGGCCGACCTCTCGCGTCAGGTCCACCTCCATCAGCATCGAGCCCACCGGAGCGGTCCGCGCCAGGGTCTTGAAGTTGCGCCGCAGGTCAGGGATCACCGAACGGAGCGTGGAGAGCATCCGGCCGATGAGGAGGTCGGGAAGGTCGAAGACGAGCGAGGCGGCGAGGTCGGCGACCGGGGCCACGTCAGGGACGACCGCCGAGAGCACCAGGGGGATCACACCGTGGCGGTGCTGCCAGGCGGGCGTGGCGACCCCGTCGCGGTAGATGATCCCGAGGACGCGGTCGGGATGGCGACTGGCGAACTCGACGGCGACCCCACCGCCCATGGAGTGCCCGAGGAGCACCGCCCGCTCGACGCCGAGATAGTCGAGCAGTGCCTCGATCCGCCTGGCGAGCGACTCCATGGAGATCTCCCTCCACGCGAGCGGATCGCTGCCCCCGAATCCCGGGAGGCTCGGGTTCACCACGCGCCACCCGAGTGCCTCGGCCAGCCGCTCGCTCTCGCGGTGGTACATCGAACCGCCAGCGAAGAAGCCGTGGATGTTCACGGCCCAGATCTGCGCGGGGTCCTTGCTGTCGTTCGACGAGACGGCATAGCGCATGTGGTGGCCGTCGACCTCGAGACTTGCGAGGTCCATGGTGGTCTCGGTCTGGCCTTGGACGTGGCGGCGGAAGCTGTGCTGCGCGAACTCGACCGATCGGGAGGCGCCGCGACGGGCCAAGGCGATCTGATCGCGGGCGATCGTGGGTGCTCCGGCCATGACGTCCTCCTTCCCCTACGTGGTGATCGAACCTACTCCTCGATCACCGCGATGACGTGACATCGTCGAAGTAGAGTCAGGCATGCCTGCGATTCGAGGACCGCTCCGGCGGACGCTGTTCAAGGCGCGGATGGTTGTCCATGAGATCGCGGCACTCTCTCCTCCGACGATGCGGGCCATGGGGATCAACACGGTCCGCATGGCTCGCCAGAACCGGCGCGACCGCCGCGTGGAGGGTCGCGATGCCACCACGGTGACCGCGGGTCGCTATCTCGGCGCCGCCGAGCTGCTCCTCGACGATGTCATCGTGGGGGCGACCGTAGCGTTCGAACGAGCCACCTTGGAGGTGCGCGCTGGCCTCGACAGCCTGATCTGCCTGTCGTGGGGGCCTGACAGCGACCCTGTCCCGTGGGCGATCGACCCGGACGTCGACGTCGACGGGGTGAAGGTCGACGTGCGGGTCGAAGAGTCCTCGGTGCGGATAATCGCCGGCGCCATGGAGGTCTCCGTCTCCGACGAGGGGGTCGAGATCTTCGACGCAACATCGGCACTTCGCTATCGCGAGATCGCTCCGCTGCGTCGGGGCTCGGTACGGATCCACCGCCGTCTGCTCGGTGCCGCCGAGCGCATCAGCGGCTACGGCGAGCAGGCCGGAGCGGTGGATCTGCGCGGCACGACACTTCGGCTGTTCAACCGGGACCCCGGGGGAGCGTGGAGCCGAGGCCAGTCGACGCTCTATTGCGGGATCCCTGTGTCGCTGTCGCGCACCGACGACGGAGCTGTCCTGGCCTTCCACGAGAACCCCTACGACGCCACGGTGCGCATCTCGCCGAGGAGCCACGACGGGACCGGTCACGTCGAGACCCGCTTCACCGGGGGGATGGTCCGAACCTGGGTGGCGATCGGGACGCCGAGCGAGGTCCTCGAGCGCTACACGGATCTCACCGGCCGGCACCCCCTCCCGCCGCGGTGGTCGCTCGGTTACCACCACTCGCGCTGGGGCTTCGGATCCTCCGAGGCGCTCGGTGACGTCCTCGACGGGTTCGCCTCCCGGCAGATCCCGATCTCCGCGCTGCATCTCGACATCGACTACATGGACGGCTACAGGGTCTTCACCGTCGACGAGGAGGAGTTCGGCGGCCTCGAAGACGTGGCGGCTGCGGCGCACGACCAAGGCACGCGCCTG
>JADGOD010000098.1 GCA_017883125.1 Acidimicrobiales bacterium | reverse complement strand
TCTCTCGACACCGGGCAGGTGGAAGTACGGGTGGTAGCCGAAGGAGATTGGCACCTCGACATCGCCTGACGGCTCGACGGTGGTCGCAATCGTCAGCGCGTTTCCGTTCAGGGTCGCCTCGATGCTCAGCTCGTGAGGAAACGGGAAGGCCGCAAGCAGATCGGGCTGGGCGCCGAAGTCGAATCGCGCTGCGAGGACGCCGCCGTCGCCGCTCGATTCGTGACGCGCGACCCGCCACCCCTTGGCGGCTGCGAGCAGCCCGTGGATCGGCAGGCCGTGCGGGTCCACACTCGGCGGCGGCGCGGCCTTGTCGAGGTCGACCTCCAGGCCGGCGACCTCGAAGCGTCGCTCGGCGACCCGGTTCGCCCATGGATGAAGAAGAGGGATCCCCATGGTCGAGCGCTCAGCGACGTAGCGGGCGAGGCCGCCCCTCTGGCCCAGGAGCTCTTCCCCGCGATGGCGGAGCGAGCACCCCACCATCCCCGCCTCGGGGACGAACGCGGCATCGATCTCGCCGTCACCCGACGAAAGGGTCAGCGCCTCGAGCCCCTCGATTCGGCGCGAGCCGATCATTCGGGCGTTTCGTCCTCGGGCTTCTGAGGCTCGTCATCCGAGGCGAGTGACAGGAGATAAGGACGGCCCCCGGCTTCGTCGATGGCGACCCGGCCGATGATCTGCTGCATCGTGATCGTCCGCTCCGGGCGGCTGTTTCCGATGAAGGTGATCGCCCATCTCGGGATGGTCGCGAGACGGTTCTTGAAGCCGGTCAGGAACGCGAGGTGGACGAAGACCCAGACCAGCCATCCCAGGAAGCCCGAGAGGCGGATCTTCTTGAAGCTAACGACCGCTCGGAAGCGGGAGATCGTGGCCATGCTGCCGAGGTCCCGATAGCGGAAGTGTTTCGTCTCCTTGCCGCTCAGCCGTCGCTTGATGGTGCTAGAGGCATGGATGCCCTGCTGCATCGCCACCTCCGCGACCCCGGGCAGGTCGTCCATGGCCATCATGTCCCCGATCGCGAACACCTCGGGATGGCCCGGGATGGTGCAGTCGGGCAGCACCTTGATTCGCCCGGCCCGATCGCATTCCGCGCCGGACCCGTCAGCCAACAGTTTCGCGAGGGGCGAGGCCTGGACCCCGGCCGCCCACACCTTCGTTCCCGCCTCGATGCGCTGCTCGGTACCGCCGGACTTGACGACGACGCCGGTGCGATCGACCGAGGTGACGATGCTCTCCGTATGGATCTCGACCCCAAGATGCTCGAGGCCCTGCGCTCCCTTCGCCGAGAGATGGTCACCGAATCCCGCCAGCACCTCCTTTCCCCCGTCGAAGAGCAGAATCCGAGCCGACCTCGAGTCGATCTCCCGGAAGTCGTCCTTCAGCACGCGTCTCGACAACTCGGCGATCTGTCCGGCGATCTCGACCCCGGTCGGACCGCCTCCGACGACGACAAAGGTGAGCCAGCCCTTCCGTCTTTCCGGGTCAGCCTCAAGCTCGGCCATCTCGAACGCCCCGAGGATCCTTCCCCTCAGCTCGAGTGCGTCGTTGATCGTCTTCATCCCGGGCGCCCAGCGCGAGAACTCGTCGTGGCCGAAGTAGGACTGGCCGGCACCGGCCGCCACGATCAGACTGTCGTAGGGGCGCTCCAAGAAGACCCCGTCGGGCCGCATCACGGTCACCGTCCGCCCGTCGAGGTCGAACTTGGTCACCTCAGCGAGCTCGACCTCGATGTTCTGGTGCCGGTGAAGCACCCCGCGCAGCGGTGGGGCGATCTCGCCCTCGGAGAGGATCCCCGTCGCCACCTGGTAGAGCAGGGGCTGGAAGAGGTGATGGTTGAGGCGGTCCACCAGGGTCACCTCGACTGGCGCCCGCCGCAGGGCCTGAGCGGCGAACAGGCCGCCGAAGCCTCCCCCCACGATCACGACTCGATGGGGATCGGAGCTCATGGAGTGCTCATCGGAAGCGCCGGGTCTACGCGCCCAGGCGCTCCAGCAGGTGGTCGCCCACCCGAATCGCGTTCGCCATCGCCGTCAGCGCCGGGTTGACGGCGCCGATGCTCGGGAAGAAGCTCGTGTCGACGACGTAGAGGTTGTCGAGCTCGTGCGCCTTGCAGTTCGTGTCGAGCACCGAGTCGGCAGGGTCAACGCCGAACCGGCAGGTACCTGTCTGATGGGCGACCCCGGCCACCGGGATCTCGTTCTTCAGGTAGGCGTGGTGAGGGAGCAGGTGGTGGGGATGCATGCCGATGTCGTCGAGCATCGACTCGAGTTTTCCCAGCAGTTGCTTCTTGGGCTCCTCATTCGAGTAGCTGTAGGTCAGCTTCACATGACCGTCAGGGCCCAGGGTGACCCGGTTCTCCGCCTTGGGCAGATCCTCGGTCGAGAGCCAGAAATCCACCGCATGTGAGGCGACGTTCTCCAGCGTCCAGTCAGGAGCGAACTTGGTCTCCCCCGGCTTCTCACCATGGAACATCGGCGCCTGCGACTTGCCCACCATCTGGATGTTCCCGAGGGGGTAATCGAACTCCTCGCCCGCGAAGTAGTAGTCGTTGAGCCCGAGCGTCTTCTGGAAGACGGTCGGGTTGGGATCCTTCGACAGGGCCAGCACCGCCTGGCTGTTGTGGAACATGTAGTTGCGGCCCACCTGGTCGGAGCCGTTGGCCAGGCCGTTTGGGTGTTTGTCGGTGGCCGAGGCGAGCAGCAGCCTGGCCGAATTGGCCGCACCGCAGGAGACGACGACGATATCCGCCGTGTGCGTCTCTGTTCCCCCGTCCCGCTCGACGACGACCTCGGTGACCGTCTTGCCACCGGCGTCGGTGCTGAGCTTCACGGCCTGCGCTCCGGTGAGCAGAGTGACGTTGTCGTGCTCGAGCGCGGGTCGCACCGAGATCACCTCTGCGTCCGACTTGGCGTGCACCAGGCAGGGGAAGCCGTCGCAGTCCTGGCATCGCACGCACTTGCTGAAGGGCATGTTCGACTCGTTGAGCATTACGCCGCACGGGGCGTGGAACGGCTGATGGCCGGCGGCGGCAAGGTCGTCGGAGAGCTGCTGGATTCGCGGCTCGTGGCTGACTGCGGGGAACGGATAGTCCCCGCTTGCCGGCGGCTCGGTCGGGTCCTCGCCTCGTGCCCCGTGGACCTGATAGAGCTGTTCCGCCTGCATGTAGTGGGGCTCCATCTCCTCATAGGAGATCGGCCATGCAGGTGAGACGCCATCGTGGTGCTGAAGCTCGCCGAAGTCCTCAGCACGAAGGCGGTAGAGCGCGGCGCCGTAGAGCTTGGTCGCCCCCCCGACGAAGTAGTGGACCTGCGGCGGGAAGGGCTTGTCCTTGTCGTCGTACCAGGTGTCCTCGGACTGGTAGCGGCCGTCGACGAAGACGTCCTGTGAGAGCCAGTTCTGCGGCTCTCGCGTGAGCCAGTCACCCCGCTCCAGCAACAGGACCTTCTTGCCCGATGGGGCGAGCCGGTGGACCAGCGTCCCGCCCCCGGCGCCGCTGCCGATCACGATGACGTCGTAGTCGCTCAACCCCCGAACTCCTGCTTCATGAGCTCGACGACGATGATGCGTGCCGCCGCCTCGATCAGTGCCAGGTGGGAGAAGGCCTGGGGGAAGTTCCCGAGATGCCGGCCCGTGGAGGTGTCGAACTCCTCGGCGTAGAGGCCGAGGGGTGAGCCGATGCTGAGCAGCCGATCCATCATGTCGCGGGCCTCCTGGTGCTCGCCGATGATCGCCAGGGCGGACACCAGCCAGAACGAGCAGATCAGGAAGCTGCCCTCCTTGCCGGAGAGACCGTCATCGGTCTCATCGGTGACGTAGCGGAGGACGAAGCCGTCCTCGGTCAGGTCTTCCGCGATCGCCCGCACGCTCTTGCGCAGGGTCTCGTCATCGCCGGGAAGGAACCCGAAGATCGCGGCCAGCAACGTCGAGGCGTCGAGCGCATCCGTGTCGTAGTGCTGGCGCAGCACTCCGTCGCGCACCCCCTTGTCGAGGATGTCCTTGCGGATCTGATCGGCGACCTCGCCCCACTTGGTGGACAGATCCGAGTCGCCACGGATCTCGGCCAGCTTCGAGGCGCGATCCAGGGCCACCCAGCACATCAGCTTCGAGCTGACGTAATGCTGCGGATCGCCGCGAGCCTCCCAGATTCCCTGATCCGGATTGCCCCAGACCTCCATGGCGCACTTGGCCTGCGCCTCCACGATCGGCCAGAGCCTCCGCGGCAGCCGCTGGCTCCGCTGCGTATGAAGCAGGATCGAATCGAGGACCGCGCCGAAGACATCATTCTGGCGCTGGTCGAACGCACCATTGCCCACGCGCACTGGCCGGGCGCCGGCGTAGCCGTGCAGATCGTCCCGGGTGGACTCGGTCAGGTCTCGCCGGCCATCGATGCCGTACATGATCTGGAGTCCGCCGTCGTCGTTGGGTTCGAGGTCCGCCACGAACTGCATGAACTCGTCGGCCTCCCAGTCGAGGTTCAGGTAGTGGAGCGCCTGCAGGGTGAAGGTGGAATCGCGCATCCAGGTGAAGCGGTAGTCCCAGTTGCGCTCGCCGCCGGGCGTCTCGGGAAGCGAGGTGGTGAGCGCGGCGACGGTGGCGCCCGTGGGCATGTACGTCAGGCCCTTGATCGTCAGCGCGGAGCGCTGGATCGACTCTCGGAACCTGTGGTCCGGCATCCGCGCCTTTCCCAGCCAGCTGCGCCAGTAGCGCGTGGTCGAGGCCAGCCGGGCGTTGGCGTCGTCGACGTCCTTGGGTGAGGCGAATTCCTCGGCCCAGGAGAGCGAGCAGAAGAGCTGCTCTCCCTGCTCGAGCTTGTGGCGGGCGCGAACGGATCCGCCCTCGATGCCGAGTTGCATGTTCGTCGTCAGCCGGGTGGTGACCCCGGCCCCGGTCGCATCCGCCACGTGACGATCGTCCCCCACCATCGACCACTCCGCCGGGGTTCGTCCGTAATCGAAGTCCGGCTCGCAGATCAACTCGATCTCGATGGTGCCCTCGAGGCAGACCACGGTCCGCACGAGGAGATGCTCGGCATCCTCATCGGTCGGCGGCCGGGTGTGGGGTGTGACCTCGTCCTCGCCGCGGGTGGGGCCCATGGTCAGGGCATCGCGCACCATCGCCCAGCCGGTCGGCGTGTGCCAGGCCGTGTTGAGGATGTTCGTGCCCGGCTCGTAGATTCTGGCGGTGGGGACGTTGATGCCGAACGGCCCCAGGCGGAACGCGCCGGCCTCACGGTCGAGCAGCGTCCCGAAGACGCTGGGCGAGTCGAATCTCGGCACGCAGAGCCAGTCGATGGCCCCGTCCGGAGCGACGAGGGCCCCCGTGTGGCAGTTGGAGAGGAAGGCGTAGTCGGCGATCGGCGGAAACGGCGACGGCATCGCCGCGCTCTGCGGCGTCTTCTCCTTGGGCGGAGTCACGAGCCGGCCCAGGGGTCACGCCAGCCGCCGAATTCCTTGACCAGCCGGTCGGCAGACTTCGGTCCCCATGACCCTCGCTTGTACGGCTGGATCCTGGGCGGCTTCTCGATCAGCGGCGCGCAGATCCGCCAGGTCTCCTCGATGTTGTCCTGACGGGTGAATCGCGTGCTGTTGCCGAGCATCGCGGCGTGCAGGAGCACCTCGTACGGCGTCGGCCCCTCTCCGCCCTGTTCCGCGAACTCCATGTCGAGGTTGATCTGCTCCGGAGCGGCTGAGTCACTGCGCTGGGCGTCCACGAGCAGCCGAATGCCGGTCGTCGGGTGGAGCCTCACCACCAGCTCGTTCGCCGGCGGCATCTTCCTCTGCCTCATCGCGTACCCGAGCCGCGGCGGCTCCTTGAAGACCAGCCTGAGCTCCCACTGCTCCACCGCGAGTTCCTTCCCGGTCCGGATGAAGAACGGGACGCCGCTCCAGCGCCAGTTGTCGATCTCGAGCGGCATCGCCGCGAACGTCTCGGTGCTCGAGCCCTTCGCCACCCCCTTGACCTTCCGGTAGCCCTCGTACTGTCCGCGCACGTACTGCTTCGGATCGGCCTTCGGCATCGCCGAAAAGACCGAGAACATGGCGTCCTTCAGCGATCTGGCGTCCCGGCCGGCGGGCTGCTCCATCGCGCAGGCCGCGACGATCTGCATCAGGTGGTTGACCACGACGTCACGGACGGCCCCGACCGGGTCGTAGAAGCTGCCGCGATCCGAGACGCCGAAGTCCTCTGCCATCGTGATCTGCACGCAGTCGATGCTGTTGCGGTTCCAGACTGGCTCGAAGATGGCGTTGGCGAAGCGGAGGAAGAGGATCTCCGCCAGCCCCATCAGGCCGAGGAAGTGGTCGATCCTGTAGAGCTGGTCCTCGCGGATGTACTGGTGAATCTGATCCGCCAGCTCGCGCGCCGATTCCAGGTCGTGACCGAACGGCTTCTCGACCACCACCCTCGCGTTCTCCGTCAACCCCGCCTTGGACAGCCCGCCGGTCGTCATTCCGAACAGGGACGGCGGGATCTCCAGATAGAACACCGGTGTCTTGGCGCCCTTGATCGCCTTGCCGACCCGCTCATAGGTGGCATCGTCGGAGAAGTCACCCTGGACGTAGGAGAACCGCTTCGCCAGGCGGTTGAAGATCTTCGGGTCGGGCCTGGAGCCCGACGAGGTCTCGATCGCCTTGCGAGCATGCTCGCGGAGATCCTTCTCAGACCAGTCGTCGAAGGCAACGCCGACGATCGGGCAGTCCAGCAGCCCGCGGGCTTCGAGCCGGTAGAGCGAGTTGAACGTCATCACCTTGGCGAGATCGCCGGTGATCCCGAAGATGACGAAAACGTCGGCTGGTTTGGTTGCGGGCACGTCGGCAGGTGAGGGTTTCAATCGAGCCAGCAGATCCTCACTGGGAGATGGCTGATTCGCATCATCCATTCCGGGTGAAGTTGGGCACGCCCCTATGCCTTGCTGGCGAGGTGAAAGCGGTTGCAGAAGTCGCAGCGGTAGTAGGTCATGCCCAGGCGCTCGGCCTCCTGGCGCGCCACGGACTCGCTCTCGTAGGCGGTCTTCGGCTTGCCGTCTGCGCGGAAGTGGCTTGGGACGATGCGGCGCGCACCCATGAG
>JADGOD010000097.1 GCA_017883125.1 Acidimicrobiales bacterium | reverse complement strand
TGTCGCATAGCCCCTCGGCTACTCGCTGATGCTCAGCGCGGACTCCGGGCAGGTCGCCACCGCTTGGCGGGCCTTCGCCTCGAGCTCGGCAGGGATCTCGCCCTCGACGAGGAGCTCGACATGGCCGGTGGTGGCGCCGACGACCGCAGCGGCCGAAGGGGCCGCCACCGGCGCCTCGACCCGCATGGGTCAGCCCTTTTCCGCTGCGAGAAACCGATCGATGTTCGCTCGCAGCTCCGGCGAGCCGAAGGAGCGATCCTCGGCGCTGAGGGCGAAGTCGATGGTGGCGAGGACGGCGCGCTCCATGTGGAGGTTCAGGATCCGCTTCGTGTCCTCCGCCGCCCCCTTCGGCAGCTGCGCCATCTTGCGGGCGCAGGCCAGCGCCTGGTCGAACACCTCGTCGTCAGGGCAGACGTGGTTCGCCAGGCCGATCTCGGCAGCGCGCCGGGCTGGTATCCGCTCACCCGTCAGGGCGTACTCCTTGGCGAGGTGCAGGCTTGTGAGCAGCGGCCAGACCACTGGGCCGCCATCGGCCGCCACGAGGCCGATGAGAGCGTGGGGATCGGCGAGGTAGGCGCTCTCTGCCATGTAGACGACGTCAGAAAGGGCGACGAGGCTGCAGCCCAGGCCGACGGCGGGGCCGTTGACGGCAGCCACGATCGGCACCCGGCACCGCATCATGCCGGTGACGATCTTGCGGCCGGCAGCGAGCGAGTCGCGCCGACGCTCGGTATCCTTCGCCAACTCATCGAGGTAGCTGAAGTCCCCGCCGGCCGAGAAGGCTCGTCCAGCGCCGGTGATCACCGCAGCCCGGGCGTCGCTGTCGGCGTCGAGCTGGGGGAAGAGCGCGGCGAGCCCCTCGTGGAGCGCCTCGTTGGTCGCGTTCAGGTTCTCCGGGCGGTTCAGCGTGATCACGCGGATCGAGCCCTCCGAGCGGATCTGGATCTCGTCGGGAAGGTCGTAGGTGCTCATGACGTGGGCAGCTCCAAGAGTCGGGTTGCGATGAGGTTGCGCTGGATCTGTGACGTGCCGCCCATCACGCTCTGTGCGCGGCTGTAGAGGTAGACCCTGAGCCAGGTGTCGTCACCGTCGGGGCGGGCACCCCCGCCGATCGCCAGGCCGGCGTGGCCGACTGCTTGTTCGGCTGCGGTCATGAGCAGCTTGTCGACGGAGCCCTCCGAGCCGTGGGAGATGCCGTCGAGTCGGTCTGAGAGCCGGCGGTAGACGTGCAGGCGGAGCATCTCGGCCTCGATCATCGCCCAGCCCAGGTCTCGCAGCTGCTCGTTGCCGTAGCGAGAGGGGTCCTCCCTCGCCAGCTCGACGAGCTCGTGGACGAGCTTCTTGTAGCGGGCCACGAAGCCGAGCTCGCCGGGCTCGCGCTCGTGGCTCACGATCGTCATCGCCAGGGCCCAGCCCTCGCCCGGTGAGCCGATCATGTTCTCTGCCGGCACCCGAGCACCGTCGAAGAGGACCTCGCCGAACTCCCTCGTGATGCCGTTGATCATCGGAAGCGGGCGCTGCTCGATGCCGGGCTGGTCCATCGGGACGATGAATGCCGACAGGCCGCGGTGCTTCGCCACGTCAGGGTCGGTCCGGGCGAGCACGAGGCACCAGTCGGCAGCATCTGAGTAGCTCGTCCAGACCTTGTGGCCGGTGATCACGTACTCGCCCCCTTCGAGCACGGCGCGCGTGCGCAGCGAGGCGAGGTCGGAGCCGGCGTCGGGCTCGCTGAAGCCCTGGCACCAACGCTCCTGGCCGCTCACCAGCCCGGGCAGGAAGCGGCGCTGGACGTCATCGCTGGCGTGCCGGAGCATGCCTTGCACCAGATAGCCCATGCTGGGCCTCGGCGGGGTTCCCGCGGTGGCGAGCTCTTCGTCGAGGATGACGTCGTAGACGCTGGGCAGCCCCTGGCCTCCCACCTCGACTGGCCAGGAGAGGCCGAAGAAGCCGGCCTGGTACAGAGCCTGGTGCCAGGCGGCCTGGCCCGCCCAGTACTCATCGGAGGTCGACGAGGCCGGGAGCCCCGGGTTGTTGTGGACGAGCCACTCCCGCAGCCGCAGGCGGAACTCACGCTCTTCGTGCGAGTCACCGAAGTCCATGGTCGCCTCCAAGGTCATGGCTGGCCAGCACCCGAGCCAGGTTGGCGTCGACGCCGCCGAAGAGCTCGCTCGAGAGGAGGGCTCTGCGCAGGTACACGTGCGCCAGGCACTCCCAGGTGTTGCCGATGCCGCCGTGCACCTGGATGCCGACCTCGCAGACCGTGCGCGCTGCGCGCGCGCAGTAGGCCTTGGCGACCGACGCCGCGACCAGGGCTTCGGCGGGTGGGAGCGCATCGACGGCCCAGGCGGCGTGGAGGGCGACGCTGCGCGATCCCTCCATCGACACATAGGCGTCTGCCAAGAGGTGCTGGACGGCCTGGAAGGAGCCGATGTGCGCGCCGTACTGCTGGCGAGACTGGGCGTAGTCGCGCGCCAGCTCGATAGCGCCGCGCATGGTCCCGACGAGATCGGCGCAGGTGATCGCCAGGCCGAGGGTGAGCCAGCGCTGGAGGTCGGTCGTGGTCAGGAGCCGGGCCTGGCCCTCGACTGCTGTCACCGGC
>JADGOD010000096.1 GCA_017883125.1 Acidimicrobiales bacterium | reverse complement strand
GACGTCGTCGCTAGCCGGAGCTCGCTCGCCGATCCCAACTCGCTCGCGTGGTTTGAGGAGCACGCCGCGAAGCCCTGACGCCGTGCTGTGCGATCAGAGGGTGAGAGCGGGTGGGTCTCACGCTCGAGCTCGGCGGCAAGTCGGCCAACATCGTCTTCGCCGACGCCGACCTGCAGGCCGCCGCGAGGTTCTCGGCGTTCCTGGCCATGGGTCATTCGGGCCAGGGCTGCCTTCTTCTCACGCGACTGCTGGTCGAGGACAGCATCTACGACCAGGTCGTCGGCATGGTCTTGGCCATGACCCAGATGATGAAGGTGGGCGACCCCTTCGACGAGGGGACCACCATGGGCCCGGTGATCAGCGCGCAGTCCTGCGAGCGGATCCTCGGGGTCATCGAGCGTGCCAAGTCCGAGGGCGCAGGCACGCTCCTGACCGGTGGCGGACGAGTGGGGGGTGACCTCAAGGGCGGCTACTTCATCGAGCCCACGGTGTTCGGTGACGTCGACCACGCGAGCGATCTCGCCCAGAACGAGGTCTTCGGACCGGTGCTCTCGATCATCCGGTTCCGGGATGAGGCCGAGGCGATCGCCCTGGCCAACGACACCATCTACGGGCTCGCCGCGTACCTCCACACCAACGACCTGCGCCGCGCCCACCGCGTGGCGGTTTCACTCGAAGCGGGCATGGTGAACGTGAACGGCTTCACCGGCGTGCACGCCAGTGCCCCCTTCGGGGGCGTGAAGCAGAGCGGCTTCGGAAGGATGGGTGGTCGGAGCGGCCTCGAGGACTTCATGCGACCGAAGAACGTCTACATCCCGCTCACCTGAGCGGGATGAGGCCCGCGCTCAGGTGAGCGGGCCTCATCGGTCAGTCCTTGCCGCCGAAGCGCTGGGCGAACTTGTGCAGGAAGGTCGGGTCCTCGGCGGCCTTGGCGTAGAAGTCGAGCGCGAACTCGTAGCCCTCCTGGCCCGGTCCGGCCATCTGCGAGGCCCAGTGGGCCTGGGCGAGGGTGGCGGTGTTGATCGGGCGCCGGATCGCCTCATACTCGGCGAGCGCTCTGGCGAGAGCGTCCTCCGACGCATCGGGATCTTTGAGCACCGGGCCGACGATCTCGGCGAGCTTGGACGAGTCCTGGATGGCGATGTTGAGCCCTTGGCCCCCCATGGTGTGTGTGGTGTGCGCGGCGTCGCCGACGAGGGCCACGTGCGGTCCCGTGTAGCTCGCGGCGTGCGTGCGCTTGAGGCGGTAGACGTGCGATCCGCCCCGCTTGGTGAGCTTGAGCTCTGCGAGGTTGGGGTGGCGCTCACCGAGGCGTCGGGCGAGCTCGGCCTCGCTCGAGGTCATCCACTCCTTTGCCTCTTCCTTCGGGACGATCACGATCACCCGGATCCGGCCCTCGGGGGTGGTCGGCAGGATGAAGACGGCTCCGTCGGGGTGATACAGCGTCCAACCGCTCTCTGGCTCGAGCCACGACGGGCGGTCGGCGTGGAGCACCACGATCCAGTGGTCGTACTCGTGGACGTCGGCGTACTCGATGCCGAGGGTCCGTCGGGTGAGGGAGTCGGCCCCGTCGGCGCCCACCACGAAGCGCGCCCGGGTGGTGTCGTTGTCGGTCGTGAGAATCCAGCCGGCGTCGGGGGCGTCTCCGTCGCGGACGAGGGACCGGACCGGGTCGTTCTGATCCACGGCGCCCTGCGCCACGGCGGCATCGAGGATGGCGGCCTCCATCTCGGCGTGGTTGAGGATCTTGTACTCCTCGGTGTGGGACTGTGTGGCGAGCTGGCCCTCGGGACCCACGACCGTGACCTTCCGGAACCCGACCGCGCCCCGAGCATCGAGGACGTCGATGAGGCCGAGCCGGCGGACGACCTCCACGGTCGGGGGGTGCAGGATGTCGCCCCGGTTGGGGTCACGGGCGAGGTCGCGCCGCTCGAAGAGCCGCACCGAGCAACCCTGCTGGACAAAGGCGAGGGCGGCGCTGGCGCCAGCCAGCCCTCCGCCCACGATGGCGACGTCGCATTCGTGGGTGTGCATCCCGATCCGTTCCCCTCGTTTGGCCGGTAGCTCACCGGTGCCGCATCCAGACCCTGACAATGCCAGAGCGTCTGGCTACAGTATCAAATACTGGCGCGTGACCCCCGGGCAGCCGGAGGTCAGGTGGTTCGGCTAACGGTGATCGGTGGCGTTCCTCGATGTGCAGCGCGGCATGGTGCCTCGGTGAGCCCTGTCTCCGCAACGATCCCGGAGTGCGGCCAAGAGGCTCACTTGCCTCGCTTCTCGGATCCGCCCGTTGTCTCGCTGGAGCTAGATCGCGCGTGACGTTCGACAAGCTCGAGATCCTGATGGAGCAGCTCCAGCGCCTCCTCGAGGTTCGATGCCTGCCGATCCAGAGGTTGGCTCATCCCGAAGACGATGAGCTCCTCGAGAAGCCCGGCGATGTGCTGTGGGCTCATCTCGACACCACCGATGTCCCGGTACTGGAGTCCGGTCAGTGCAGCGATGACCGTCGCGGCGACCTCGCGCTCGTTCATGGGGCGCAGGGATCCCGAGTCAACCCCCTCCGCCAGGGTCGAGACGAGCAGCTCGAAGAGCAACCGTCGCGAGTAGGCGCTTCGTCGACGGACCTCCTGTGGGAGCGCACCGTCGTTGTTGAGCGCGAGCCGAAGACCGGTGGGATTCGAGCTGGTCGATTCCCCGACGAGGCGCAGGAGCGTCTGGAGCCGGATCAGGGGGCTGTCATCCATGTCCTTGACCGCGCTGATGATCTCCTCGCGAGCGAGCGTCGTCCGCTCGACGAGCGTTGAGAGGATGCCTTCCTTGCTGGTGAAGTAGTGGTAGAGCGATGGCCGTGCGATCCCGACGGCGTCAGCGATGTCCTGAAGGGAGGTCTGGCCATAGCCCTGCTCGTCGAAGAGCCGAGCCGCCTTCGTGAGAATGTCGTTGGCTACGTTCTGGTAGCGCATGGTTGACGCTCTTGCCATGTTGTTCACCTTCTTCCTGCGGGGGATCCGGAGCTCAGGGAACGTGTGAGTGCGCCGGAGGGCCCCGGTGCCCTCCCGCCAGCGAAGTGCGAAGCGACGCCCTCCCGCTCCGCGCCAATCTATGCGTTGAATATTCGACGCCATTAATTCTAATGACCGGGTCGGCACATCTCGGTGATCGCTGACCGGCGGCCGTAGAAGAGGGGGGTCAGAGCTCTGGCAGCCGTGAGCGTTGATCGATGCCATGAGCGACTCGATCACCGAATCAGGGTGAGGCCACTCGCCCGCTACCGTGAGGGCCGTGCCTTGAGTAAAATGGCGGCGCTCGTCTTTTGGGGTGCTTGAAGATAGTTTACGATATTCACGACGTGGGGGTCATGGGCACGGTGGTCGTCAGACCTCTGGGCCCTTGTGAGGTTCCACCCTCGGCGATCAGGCAAGTGCGACAACCATGACCGGAAGCGGGGGGACTTGATGGCGAAGATCACGAAGTTCGAGGACTACAAGGACAGCTACGAGAACTTCGAGCTCACGCTGGACGATGACGGCATCCTGCTGATGCGATGCCACACCGATCAGGACAGCCTCGTGTGGAACGCTGTGGTGCACGACCGGCTGGCCGACGTCTTCGCCGACATCGCGGGGGATCGCGACATCAAGGTCGTCATCCACACCGGGACCGGTGCGAACTACAACGCCGACTGGGGGTTCCTGGCCAAGGGCGCGAACGTCGACACGCCGGCACCCGAGATGGGGTGGGCCCCGAGCGTGGAGTTCATGGACAACCTCTCGTGGTTCGGCCGGAACATCCTCAACAACCTGCTGGACATCGAGGTGCCGATGATCTCGGCGATCAACGGGCCGTGCAACATGCACTCAGAGGTCCCGCTCCTGTGCGACGTGGTCCTCGCCTCAGAGGACACCTGGTTCGACGACGGCCCCCACTTCCCCCGCGGGATGGTCCCCGGCGACGGCCAGCACATCATGTGGCCGGCGATCATCGGCCCCACGCGCGCCCGCTACTTCCTGCTGACGAACCAGAAGCTCACCGCCCAGCAGGCGATGGAGTGGGGTGCGGTCAACGAGGTGCTGCCCAAGGACGAGCTCCTGGACCGGGCCTACGAGATCGCCCGCCTGATCGCCAAGCGCCCCCCGATGGCGACTCGCTTCACGCGTCGGCTCTTCACCCAGGACCTCAAGCGAACGGTCCTGAACGAGCTGAGCCACGGGATCGCCCTCGAGCTCTATGCCCAGCGCCAGTTCTACCCGGTCGGCGGCGGCATGGGTCCGATCACCACCTCCTGGGACGACCCGAAGCCCTTTGGGGACTGACAAGCTGGATGACAGACGGAGCGGGAACGGAAGGCACTCCGGGATACCGCAGAAATCAAGCCTGGGCAAGCGCACCGGCTCGACAGCGGATGACACCAGTCACCAGGTGGTGCACCGATCGTGTGGTCGCCGGGGCATTGTCGGATGCCACCACCGGCCTGGGTGTACGGATACAATATGTGGGCTGCGTCAGGGAGAACTGGTGCTGAGGCGTACCTGCCGGGTCAGGAAGCCATTCCTGCGGCGGGCGAGCCACGAGGTCATGGAGGCAGAATGTCCAACGGGATTGAGACCAAGACGAAGGCGCCGAGGGTGAATGCCCACCGTACCCCTGCCGGCGGCAGCATCAAGAACCATCCGAACTTGAAGGACGTCGCCGAGGCCTTCATCAGCGAGGGGATCGTCTCGGGGAAGTTCCGACCGGGAGCGAAGGTCGATCAGGATGAGGTCGCGGGGATCCTCGGGATCAGTCGCCTCCCGGTTCGAGAAGCCCTGATCGAGCTTGCGCAGAAGGGCTTCGTCACCGCAGTTCCTCGCCGAGGAGCGTTCGTGGCCGATCTCGGAGTCGACGACATCGAGGATCACTTCGAGATCCTCTCGATGGCCTTCGCCCTCACGTCCCGACGAGCAGCGAAGAATCTCAGTGCCGAGCAGCTGGTCGACCTCAGAAGCATCCACGGTGAGATCGAGGCCAGCGATGACCCGGTGGTCCGAGGAGCGCTCAACCGGGAGTTCAACGCGACGATCAACCATGCCGGATGCTCGTCCCGGCTCCTGTCCATCCTCGGATTCCTGTCGGGAGCACTTCCGGGCAGCTACTACATGTCTGCACCCGCGTGGGCGGCCACAGAGGCAGTGTTCCGCGGGCAGATGCTCGCTGCACTCGAGGCTCACGACGCCGACGCTGCGGCCCTGGTGGCCACGGAGCACCTTCGGGCGTGCGCAAAGGTGACCATCGAGGAGCTGCACGCCCGGGGCTACTGGACCTCCCGGCCGGAAGATGACCGCGGCACCGCCGCTCGTACCTCGCAAGGCGTCTGACGTGGTTCGATCCACCGCACGCCGAGAGGGGCGTGCGCCATGCCACACCACGAGACCGATGCCCATCGCATCGAACCTCGAGGAGCTAAGAGTTGCTGGCAATCGAGGAGTGACAGACGTTGCTGCGTAAGGGCGATCGATCGAGAAGGGCGCACCAATGAGTCGTTACGAGCTGGGTCGACTGCTCTTTGACGCGTGCAGAGACCGAGAGGCGAAGCTTGCCTCGAAGTACCGAGAGGACCCCGAGTCGGTGCTCGAGGGGTACCGGCTCACCGAGGCCGAGCGGAAGGCCGTGGTGGACGTGGACATCCGCGCCATCTACGAGGCCAGCCCTCACCCGCTGCTGGTACGGATGGGCCTCCAAGCGCTCATGGGCGGAGTCGACACGCCGACCTACAAGCGGGCGATCGACGGAGCGGTGCAGGCTACGGACTGAGCCCCTTCCCGTCCAGGCGCTGGGTGGTCGCGAGGGCAGCTCGACGGCACATCGGCACTCTGAGAGGCAAGCCGCCTCACTAGATCCAGGGCCCCAACACACCTGACCACCGATCGGCAGGGCCCGACCGTCACTGCCCCCGGGGTTAGACGTTGCGGCGATAGACCCCACCGACCTCGAAGAGCGCTTGGGTGATCTGGCCGAGCGACGCAGATCGCACGGTTCGCATCAGCGTCTCGAAGACGTTGCCCCCCTCGAGTGCGACCTCCCGAAGCTCCTCGAGCGCAGACTCGCTCTCGTGGCGGTGTGCGGCGTGGAACGCTCGCAGCCGATCGATCTGGCTCTGCTTCTCCGCCTCGGTCGCCCGCGCTAGCGCGAGCTCGCCGCCGTGCTCGGTGGTCGAAGAGGCGAGGAAGGTGTTGACACCGATGATCGGGAGCGCACCTGAGTGCTTCGCGTGCTCGTAGTCCATCGAATCGTCCTGGATCCGGCCTCTCTGGTAGCCGGTCTCCATCGCCCCGAGGACGCCGCCGCGCTCGGAGACCCGATCCATCTCGGCGAGGACGGCCTCCTCGACGAGCTGGGTGAGCTCTTCGACGATGAAGCTCCCCTGGTTGGGGTTCTCGTTCATCGCGAGACCCCATTCCTTGTTGATGATGAGCTGGATGGCGAGCGCCCGTCGGACGGACTCCTCGGAGGGCGTCGTCACCGCTTCGTCGAAGGCATTGGTGTGGAGGCTGTTGGCGTTGTCGTAGATCGCACACAGGGCTTGGAGGGTGGTTCGGATGTCGTTGAACGCCATCTCCTGCGCATGGAGTGATCGCCCCGAGGTCTGGACGTGGTACTTGAGCTTCTGGGACCGCTCCGATGCCCCGTAGCGCTCGCGCATGATGATCGCCCAGATCCGACGGGCCACGCGTCCGATGACCGTGTACTCGGGATCCATCCCGTTCGAGAAGAAGAACGAGAGGTTGGCGGCGAAGTCATCGATCCCCATGCCCCGGGCCAGATACGACTCCACGTAGGTGAAGCCGTTGGCCAAGGTGAAGGCCAGCTGGGTGATCGGATTCGCGCCCGCCTCTGCGATGTGGTAGCCGCAGATCGACACCGAATAGAAGTTCCTCATGCGGTGCTCGATGAAGAACTCCTGGATGTCGGCCATCACCCCGAGGGAGAACTCGGTCGAGAAGATGCACGTGTTCTGACCCTGATCTTCTTTGAGGATGTCCGCCTGGACGGTCCCGCGAACCGAGCTGAGGGAACTGGCCCTGATCTCGGCAGCCTCGGTCTCTGACGGCTCCCTTCCGTGCTCAGCGACGAAGCGGTCGAGCTGCTGGTCGATGACGGCGTTGAGGAACATCGCCAGGATCGTCGGCGCCGGTCCGTTGATCGTCATCGACACCGAGGTTGTCGGGTCGCACAGGTCGAACCCGGCGTAGAGCTCCTTCATGTCGTCGAGCGTGGCGATCGACACCCCTGAAGTTCCGACCTTCCCGAAGATGTCCGGTGCGGTGGCAGGGTCACGGCCGTAGAGGGTGACCGAGTCGAATGCGGTCGAGAGCCGAGTCGCAGGCTGACCCTCGGAGAGGAGGTGGAAGCGGCGGTTGGTCCGGGCGGCATCCCCCTCACCTGCGAACATCCGGGCAGGGTCTTCGCTCTCTCGCTTGAAGGGGAACACCCCGGCGGTGAAGGGGAAGTGCCCGGGAAGGTTCTCCGAGCGCAGCCAGGCGAGGAGATCTCCCTCGTCGGTGGACCTCGGCACCGCCAGGCGTGGGACCGGAGTCCCCGAGAGCGACCTTCTCTTGAGCACGATCTGCTCGTGAGCGGCACCCGACCCCGAGTCGAGGACCTCCCCTTGGAGCTCGGTGCGCAGCTGCTTGAAGTCAGCCACCAGAGAGCGGCTCGAAGGGTGGACGGCGCCCTCGAGCTCGGTGGCCAGCTCGGTGAGTTCGGCGCCGATGGCGGCGGACGCGGCCCGTTCCCGTGCGAGCTCGATGGTGGAGGTCACCTGCTGGTGCCGACGGATCGCCTCGGCCTGGAGGGCCGTCTCGTGGTGATAGCTGCGCACCGCGCCGGCGATCTCGGCGAGGTAGCGCAGTCGGTCTGAGGGGATGATCGGCGACGCGCTGAGCGAGACCGGCGAGGAGGCCGGCTTGAGCCGGGGAGGCCCGACCGCGAGGCCCAGCCCTGCCAGGCGGTCCCGCAGCGCCTGGTACACGGCGGTGGTGCCCGAGTCGTTGAACTGAGAGGCGATGGTACCGAAGACACCACCCGCCGGTGAGTCCGGGTTCTCGCCCCGGGTCCGCATCCGCTGGCGGCGGACGGACCGGAGGGCATCCTCGGCGCCACGACGGTCGAACTTGTTGATGACGACGAGGTCGGCCAGATCGAGCATGTCGATCTTCTCGAGTTGCGACGACGCACCGAACTCGGGCGTCATGACGTACATCGAGAGATCGGACACCTCGGTGATGGCGGCATCGCCCTGCCCGATCCCAGGAGTCTCGATGATCACGAGGTCGAAGCCGGCAGCCTTGCACGCATCGATCACGTGGGGGAGCGGAGGCGGTATCTCCAACGAGCTCCCTCGGGTGGCGAGCGACCGGAAGAAGATCTGGGGCGAGTCGATCGAGTTCATCCGGATGCGGTCGCCGAGCAGCGCCCCGCCACCTCGTCGCTTGGTCGGATCCACGGCGAGGATGGCGATACGGATCTTCTCATCCTGATCGAGGCGGAAGCGTCGGATGAGCTCGTCGGTGAGCGACGACTTCCCCGAGCCGCCGGTGCCCGTGATCCCGAGCACCGGGATCTGGCGCCGCTTCGCTGCAGCGGTGAGCTCGCGCTGGGTTGCTTCGTTGATCTGCCCGGCTTCGATGGCCGTGATGGCCCGCGCCAGGGATCTCGGATCCCCCGCCAGGACGCCATCGAGCTCCGGGGGGGCGACACTCGACAGGTCGACATCGCATGCCTCGAGAAGGATGTTGACCATCTTCTCGAGACCGAGCCGCTGGCCATCTTCTGGAGAGAAGATCTTCTCGACGCCGTATGCCTCGAGCTCCGCGATCTCTGTGGGGATGATCACCCCTCCCCCTCCCCCGAAGACCTTGACGTCCGCACGACCCTCGTCGCGGAGCCGGTCGACCAGGTACTTGAAGTACTCGATGTGGCCACCTTGATACGAGGTGATGGCGATGCCCTGGACGTCCTCGCTGATCGCAGCAGCCACGACCTCGTCGACCGAGCGGTTGTGGCCCAGGTGGATGACCTCGGCCCCCTGCGCCTGCAGGAGCCGCCGCATGATGTTGATCGCCGCGTCGTGGCCGTCGAAGAGGCTCGCAGCCGTCACGAACCTCACCGGGTGGCGGGGAACGTAGAGGTCGCTCGAGAGAGGAGAGGGAAGGTCGGCGGTTGAGCTCATGGGAGACATAATAGTTAGATATCGAAGTAAATTGCAGATCTGGCGTTCCGACCGGATCCCGTCCCTCCTGGGCCGTCCCCCGAGGAGAGATCGCTGGTAGCGTCCTGAGCCGCGGCACGAGCAGTTCGGCTGCTGTGTTGATGAAGGAGCGAGGCACCGTGGTCCCACCGAAGCCGCTCCGCTTCGATCCCATCCGCGAGGCCCACGACCAGTGGGTCGCTCATGGCTGGAGCCAGTCGGCCGATGGCATGGCCGTCGTCACCTCGATCATGCGCGCCCAGCAGATCTACCTTGCCCGGGTGAACGCAGCCCTTCGCCGGTTCGATCTCACCTTCGCGCGCTTCGAGCTGCTGGCGCTGCTGAGCTTCACTCGCAAAGGCTCGCTGCCCTTGAACAAGGTCGGCGCACGGCTTCAGGTGCAGCCCGCCAGCGTCACCCATGTCGTTGACCGCCTCGAGGCCGACGGCCTGGTCTGCCGCGTGCCACACGACACCGACCGTCGGGCGACCCTCGTCAAGATCCTGCCCCCAGGCCGGGCCGTCTTCCGCAAGGCGGTCAAGGTGCTCAACGAGGAGGTCTTCCTCGATCCGGGGCTTCCCGGCGAGGAGGCGAGATCTCTCGTGAACCTGATCGCAGCGATCCGGCTGGGCGAGGGCGACTTCGTCGGTTGAGCCGAAGCGAGAGGCACGGAGCGCCTCGAGCCGACCCCTCATCATCCAGATCGCGCCAGAGCGGGCGGGCTCCGCGCTGAACCACCGTGGCTCAGCAACGGGGGGCGTCAGATCAGCCCGATCGCTCCCCCGTTCACCAGCAGCGTCTGGCCGGTGATGTAGCTGGCCTCCGCCGACGCGAGGAAGGCGCATGCGCCGACGGTGTCCTCTGGCACCCCTGCCCGTCCGAGCGGGATCTGGGCCAGCACCTCGGGTGGGATGAGCGAAGGGTCGACCGGCGTGGCTCCCGGGGCGACGCAGTTGACCCGGATCCCAAGGGGTCCGAGCTCGAAGGCGAGCACCTTGGTGAGGTGCGCGATCGCTGCCTTGGACGCGGCGTAGTGGGCTCCCTGGCCGCGGGTCACGGTCAGGCCGGCCTGGGAGCCGAGGTTGACGACTGCGCCACCCCCGGCCTCCGCCATCAGCTCGACAGCCTCCTTGGTGCACAGGAACACCCCGCGCAGGTTGACCCCCATCACCAAGTCCCACTCGTCCACCGAGATCTCACGGAAGGGACGCCGGAACCAGATCCCCGCGTTGTTCACGAGCACGTCGACGCGCCCATGGGCCGCTCTGATGCGGGAGAACAGCGCGGCGACATCGTCGGCCGAGGAGACGTCGACCTGCTCATAGGTGACACGCGGGTCACCGTCAGCGGGCGGCTCGAGATCGGCGCCGATCACGGTCGCGCCCTGTTGGGCGAAGCGACCAGCGATCGCCGCGCCGATCCCGCGGGCCGCGCCCGTGACAACGACGACCTGCTCACTGCGGTTCGTGGTGGGTTCGCTCATGGTCGATCTCCTTGGTGACACTCGTACGCTTGTTCTCGCCGTGGTGCGGCGGGCTCGTCGGACCTACTCCGCATGAGGCCGATCTCCCCCGAAGAGCGCTGCAACGGGACCGCAGAGTGCGGGCCCGTTGCATTCTCTCGCAGACGATCGCTCAACGGGCTCAGTGGAGCATCCACCCGCAGTTGACGTTGAGGATCTGACCCGTCACAAAGTCCGAGTCGGAGGACACGAGGTAGGCCATCGCCCCGACCTCCGTCACGTCAGCGGGATGTAGATGTTCTTCGGTCGCATGAAGTCCTCGAGTCCGTAGCGGCCACCCATCGTTCCGAAGCCGCTCTGCTTCACGCCCCCCATCGGTGCACCGATCTGCACGCCGGCGCCGTTCACGCCGATCGAACCCGCTTCGAGCGCGGCGGCGACGCGGTGGGCGCGGCGCAGGTCGTTGGTCTGGATGTACCCGGCGAGCCCGTAGCTGGTGTCGTTGGCCAGGGCGACCGCCTCGGCCTCGTCCTTGAAGCGGAACACCGAGAGCACCGGGCCGAAGATCTCGTTCTGGGCGATATCGCTCGAGTGATCGACGTCACCGAAGATCGTGGGCTCAATGAAGTAACCACCCTTGAGGTCACCCCCGATGCGTCCACCACCGGTGAGAAGCGTGCCGGCGCCCTCGGACTTGGCACGCTCGATGACCCCGAGGATCCGCTCGCAAGCCCGCGTGTCGATCACCGGACCCACCATGACCCCCTCCTCGAAGGGGTTGCCCACCTTCATCGACTGGGTGATGCCCACCACCATGCCGACGAACTGGTCGTAGATGCTGTCTTCGACGAACAGCCGCGTGGGCAGGATGCAGCCCTGGCCGGCGTTGCCCATCGCACGGTAAGCCGCGTGGGCCGCGGCGGCCTGCAGGTCGGCGTCGGCGAAGACGAGGTTGGCCGACTTGCCCCCGAGCTCGAGCGTGACCGGCTTGAGGGTCTCGGCTGCCGACGCCATGATGTGGCGCGCCGTGGCCCCGCTGCCGATGAAGTGGATCTTGTCGACCCCCGGGTGGGAGACGAGCGCCTTGCCGCTCTCAGGGCCACCCGGCACGATGTTCACGATCCCCGGCGGGATCCCCGCCTCGAGCACGAGCTCACCGAAGCGCAGCACCGTGAAGGGCGCGAGCTCCGGTGGCTTGAACAGCACGGCGTTGCCCGCGGCGAGGGCGGCGCCGATCACCTGGCCGACGTTGTGCATCGGCACGTTCCACGGGATGATCACCCCGACCACCCCGTAGGGCTCCTGGAGGGTGTAGTCCAGCGCCGGTGCCGGCCAGGTGGGGATGACCTGGCCGCCCACCTTGTCGACCCAGCCCGCGTAGTAGGTGAAGTAGTCGGCTGCAGCCAGCGGCCCGCTCAGCGCCAAGATGTACGGTGATCCGTTGTCGAGGACGGTCAGCGTCGCGAGCTCTTCGGCGTGCTCGCGCAGCAGCGCCGCGAGGCGCAGCAGCGTGTCACGACGGGCGTCTCTCGGCATGCCCCACCAGGCGGGCTGCGCGGCCCTGGCCGCATTGACCGCCTGGTCTATCTCCTGCGCACCACCGATCGGGATCGGCGGGTGAGCCTTGCCCGTGCTGGGGTTGATGTGGACATACTCGCCCGCGCTCCCCTCGGCGACCCACTGGTCACCGATCAGCATGCGGCCGGGGCGGAGCATCTCCTCCGCCTTCGCCATCGTCTCGGCCATCGTCATGGCTTTCCTCCCTCCCGGATCTCTGCCGGAATCGGCACGTTCATCCCTCGGTGGCCCCAGGGCTCGCCCCCGCTGGCCTCGTGCTCGCACCAGGTCGCGTCGTCGACGATCAGGCCGTCGAAGCCCACCTCGACGTCGAAGCCCAGCGGGTCCTTCAGGTAGAAGGACACCATGCGATCGTTGAGGTGGCGGCCCAGCGTCTTGGTGATCGTGTAGCCGGCGTCCATGGCACGATCGAGCGCAGCGCCGACACCGTCGATGGTCGTCATCTCCACCATCAGATGGTGGATGGCGTTGATGGGGCCCAGATGCGCGAGCCCGATCGAGTGGTGACGTGGCGTGCACCGCAGGAAGTGCAAGGAGATCCCCGGGACGGGGCTGATGAAGTCAGAGCGCTTGAAGCCGAGGACGCCGCGATAGAAACCGAGGCTGGCCTCTATGTCGGGCACCATCATGAGCAGATGTCCCAGCCCCAGCTCACCGGTCAGGAACTCGGACTCGGTCGGCGACACGAAGTGCCGGTCCTGCACCGGGCCGTGGAACACCTCGACGCGGTTGCCCGAGGGATCGGTGCACCACGCGAGACCCTGGACGCCACGAGCGGAAGCCTCCTCGGGCGTCCCCTGGGCGATGGGGGTGCCGGTTGCCTCGATCTCGGCCACGGCCACCGCGAGCGCCACGTCGTCGGCCACCTCGAAGCCGATGTAGGCGAGACCCACCGCGTCGCCGGGGTGAACGCCGATGCGCCACTGGCGGTCGTCCATCTTCAGGTAGATGGAGCCGTCAGGCGCCACCCCGGACCCCGAGCTCTCCGCGCCCAAGCCCGAGCCCATCTGGCCGGATTGCTCGCCGGGCAGGGCGCGTGCAGGCATCATCCCGAGCACCTCGGTCCCGAACGACAGCCAGACAGAAGGATCGGGCATCGAGAACCCGACATATCCCAGACCGTGCAGCTTCACGAAATCCCCCTCAACGCGTCCCCGGAACGCTCCACTCTCCGTGCTCAGTCAACCACCTTAAGATAGTTCACCACAACAGGGAGGAGAGGCGTCTTCTCTGTTTCTGATATTCTATCACGCAGAATTGCGGCGATCGCCTGGTCAGAAGATGCCCTGAGGCACCCCGACCGCGATGTCGGCCGACTCGAGCGGCGCCGCGGAGCGCGACGGTCAACCTCCCCGACTCCCCGCTGCAGCCCGCGCGCCCCGACGGCCTCGGCGAACCGGAGCACCCTGTCAGATCCTCCGGGAGTCACCCAGGTCCGAGGAGCAGCCGGCTCATCGAGGCGGGAGGACTCCTCGGAGCTCTTCGACCAGGAGCGGAAGCACCTCTTGCCAGGTGGCGACCACGCCGGCGTCGCAGTAGTCCCAGAGAGGGGCGTCAGGGTCCGGGTTGATGCCAAGAACCGTCCCGGCCGAGCGGATCCCGGCCGTGTGGTTGAACTTCCCGCTGGTGCCGACCCCCACGAAGAGGCGCGGCGCGATCGACCGGCCGGTGATCCCGATCTGTCGGGCGTGGGGCATCCATCCCTTGTCGGTGACCTTGCGCGTGCAGCCGATCTCAGCCCCGAGCAGCTGGCACAGCTCGGTGAGCTGCCCGTAATCATCCGGCTCGATGCCCTGGCCGACGCTCACGACGACCTCGGCCTCCTCAAGGGCTTCGAGGGAGTCCTCTGCGTGTCGATCCTTGATCCTGAGACGATGGCGAGGCTCGACGGCGAGCTCGGTGAGCTCCGCGACGTGCTCTCGAGGGAGCGGTCGAGGCAGGACACCAGCGCGGACCGTCACCATCTGAAGCGGCGAGGTGGCCGTGATGGCGACGACGAGCTGTCCTCCGAACGCGGGCTTCCACGCGACCATCCGACCGTCCACCACCTCAAGGTCGACGGCATCGCCGGTGAGCCCGGCATCGAGTGCGGCAGCGACTCGAGCAGCCACCTCGCGGCCGTAGGCGGTCGACCCGGCGATGATCGCCCAAGGCTGCTCGGTGCGGGCCCAGCTCTCCACGGAGCGGGCGACGTCTTCGTCGGCCTCGGCGCCGACCACCCTGACGAGACGGTCTGCCCCCCAGGAGCCAGCCTCAGCTGTGGTCAGCTCCTGTGGCGCAAGCAGCACGGTAGAACCGCCGAGCTCGGACGCGAGCTGAGCCGCTGCACCACAGAGCTCTCTGGTGAGCGGGTCACGACCAGACTCCGCTACGACGGCGACGACGGGGCCCGGCCCGCCGGTCTCAGGTAGCCGTCCCGGCTCCTGCACCTGGCCGAAGACGAGCGCTGCTCGCTCCACGAGCACCTCGACGGCCTCCTTCACCTGGGCGGCGAGCGGAGCATCCGGAGAGAGCTGTCTGCGTCGATTCACGGACATCTCGCGAGCCTCACCGACCCTGGTCAGGCTCGCCGCCTCCCCCCAAGGTCCGGGGCCCAGCTCGGCGGCGCTGACCGAGCGGATCAGCTCGGCAGGAACCGTGGCCCGCCGGTCCGGCGGGACCTTGGCAGGATCGCCCAGCCGCTCCGCGCACGAGAGCAACGCTGGAAGCTGCACCTCGACGTCCGCCCAGGCGTCGTCGAGCTCGCAACCGAGGCTGAGCCGGCCGTCGGTGAGCGTGAGCTGCTTGACGCCGGTGGCGAAGGGCAGATCCAGCAGCTCGGCAACCTGAGGCGGTACCTGCCCGGTGTCCGAGTCGAGCGAGTTCTTCCCCGTCAGGATGAGGTCGAAGGGCCCCTCCCGCTCGATGACCGCCGCGAGCGCCCTGGCGGTGGCGAACGTGTCGCTCCCGGCGAACGCGAGGTCCGTGGCGAGGACGCCGCTGATCTCGACGTCACGATCGAGGCCCCATGCGATGGCTTCGCGCAGCGCGTCCTCCGCCGAGGGCGGCCCCAGGGTGATGACGGTGACCGAGCCCTGCTCGGCGGATCCGGCCAGCTCGACCGCCTTGCCCACCGCTCGTCGGCAGTAGGCGCCCAGCTCGAGGTCCAGCCCCTGACGCACGAGACGTCCGTCCGGGCCGAGGGTCATCTCCACGAAGGCCGGGACCTGCTTCACCAATGCTGCGATCCGTAGGGCTCTCACGTGTTCAACACCTCTGCGCTGCTCCTTCAGGTGGCGGGAGGCCTCGAAAGGGCCTTCATCCGTTCATTGACGACTATCTACAATTCTCATTGACGCTACTGCCTGCCGTGTCAGCACCACTCATGCGATGCCCTGTTTGAGCGATGGGCCTTCCCCGCAGAGCGACAGGCCCGCGCGCCTGTGATCGGAGCCCACCCGGGCACGACCCCGACGCCACGATCGGCGACGCCGAGCGTCAGGTCGGTCAGACCGGTTGGGTGATGTTCTTGGTCTGCAGGTAGGTCGCCAGCGAGTCCATGTCGCCCACGGTGCCCAGCCCGCTGGCCTTCCGCAGCGACGAGAATCGCGATGCCCCACGACCGCCATTGACCATGACCCTGCCGGTCTGCATCCGCCTGGCGATGGCGTTCGCGTGGTCGAGATCCTGACCGAAGACAGTGCCCGAGAGTCCGTAGTCCGAGTTGTTCTCCAGCGCGATCGCCTCGTCGTCGTCCGAGAAGGGCACGACGGCGAGCACGGGTCCGAAGATCTCCTCCTGGTAGATGCGCATCTCAGGTCGGACATCGACGAAGATCGTCGGCTCGACGTAGAAGCCCTTCGACAGCCCGGCCGGGCGGCCCCCTCCGAGCACGAGCCGTGCACCCTCTGCCAGCCCTGAGCTGATGTACCCCTCGACCTTGTCTCGCTGGACCGCGGTGATGAGCGGACCGAACATCGTCGAGGGATCGGTCGGATCTCCGACCGGCGCCTGCTCTAGCGTCGTTCGAAGGAGATCGAGAACCTCGTCGAACCGGCTGCGATGGACCAAGATCCGCGTGCAGGCGTAGCAGACCTGACCCGAGAACGGGATGACCTCCGACATGATCGACTGCGCGAAGAGACCCAAATCGACGTCTTCGAGCAGCACCGCTGCGGACTTGCCACCCAACTCGGCGCTCACCGGCTTGAGCTGCTCGCCGCAGACCGAGGCGATCGACCGTCCTGCAGCAGTCGAGCCGGTGAACGACACCATGTTGACGTCAGCGTGACGGACCAGGGCGGCCCCGGCGTCCCGGCCCCCGGTCACGATATTGACCACTCCGGGCGGGAAGCCGACCTCGTTCATGATCTCTGCGAGCAGGTACGTGTCGAGCGACGTCTCCGGCGACGGCTTGGCGACCACGGTGCACCCGGCTGCCAGTGCGGGGCCCACCTTCGACGCCAGCAGCACCTGTGGCGAGTTCCAGGGCACGATCGCGCCCACGACACCCACCGGCTCATGCTGGAGCAGGGAGCGGCCAGCCGGCGACTCCCGTACCTCTTCGACCTCCAGGCTCGCCGCGAGCCGAGCTGCGTTCTTGTAGAGGAACCGCCCCCCGCTGCCCGTGTACGCCGCCCAATACCCCGGCGCGCCGTTCTCCTTGGTCAGGAGTGCATCCATCTCCGCGGCGCGAGCCTCGATCCCATCCGTCAGCGCGTCGAGGAGCCGAGCGCGCTCGGTGGGCGAGATCGCTCTCCACGCCGGAAGCGCTCGCTGCGCTGCGCTGACGGCGAGGTCGATGTCCTGCTCGTTGGCGTCAGGGACGTGGCCGACGACCTCCTCGGTCGCGGGGTTCACGAGGCCGACGCGAGCGGAGCTCTTGGCGGAGACGAACTCTCCCTCGATGAACAACAGGTCGTCGCGTGTCGTGTCACTCATTGTCTGTGCCTTCTCTCTGAACCGGCATGTCCGGTATCGGTCACTGCTGTACTTGACGTCGTAGATGGGATCACAGCGGGATCGGAAGGTACGACACGCCCAGGCGTGTCTGATCGATGGTGATCTCGCGCACGCCCAGCTCGAGGCTCCCCGCTGGGTTGCGACCGAGCAGGTCACGGCGCTCTGCCGAGATCAGCTCGTGGGACTCCTGGTCGTGGCGGGTTCGCAGCAGCAGCAGGTAGCTCGAGACGTGAAGCTCGCCGCCCTCGGTCCGCCGGACGCGGACGTTCGACACGAAGCGCCGGGTCCGCGGCAGAGGATT
>JADGOD010000095.1 GCA_017883125.1 Acidimicrobiales bacterium | reverse complement strand
GCGCCGGCCAGCTCCTCGTCGGTGATGCGCAGGCGGGTCGAGTCGATCTTGATGCCGGGGCCCATGGTCGACGACAGGGTCACCGACTTGACGTACTTGCCCTTGGTGGCGGCCGGCTTCACCCGCTGCAGCTCGTCGATGACGGCTCGCACGTTGGTGAGCAGCTTGATCCGGTCGAAGCTGACCTTGCCCACCGGCACGTGGACGTTGCCCACCTTGTCCGTGCGGTACTCGATCCGACCTGCCTTGAACTCGGTCACGGCCTTGCCGGTCTCCATCGTCACGGTCCCGGTCTTGGGGTTCGGCATCAGGCCACGCGGGCCGAGGACTCGACCCAAGGTGCCGACCTGGCCCATGAGGTCCGGAGTGGCAATGGCGATGTCGAAGTCGAGGAAGCCCTCGTTGACCTTGGCCACGAGGTCGTCGGCGCCGACGATGTCGGCTCCTGCCTCGCGGGCCTCGGTCGCCTGGTCGCCGGCGGCGAAGACGGCGATGCGCACGTCACGGCCGATGCCGGCGGGCAGCGACAAGGTGCCACGGATGATCTGATCGGCCTTGCGAGGGTCGATCCCCAGGCAAGCGGCGAACTCGATGGTCTCGTCGAACTTGGCGGTCGCCAAGGACTTGACCAGATCGATGGCGGCCGGAATGGTGTTCAGGCTCTCCCGGTCCACGCTCTTCAGGGCGTCGGTGTATTTCTTTCCGTGCTGGCTCATGATGTGGGTTCCTTCTGGTTCTTCTGAATCGTGCTCAGCCGGCGACCGTGAGGCCCATGGAGCGGGCGGTCCCTGCAACCTGGAGCTTGGCCTGGTCGAGGTCATCGGTGTTGAGGTCGGGCAGCTTGGTGGTGGCGATCTCTGTGATCTGGGCGTCGGTGACCGAACCGGCCGTGTCACGGCCGGCGGTCGAGGAACCCTTGGCGATGCCTGCCGCCTGGCGGAGGAGCACCGGGGTGGGCGGGGTCTTGAGGATGAAGGTGAACGACCGATCTTCGTAGATCGAGATCTCGACCGGGATCGTCGTGCCACGCATCGACTCGGTCTTCTCGTTGTACTGCTTGCAGAAGTCCATGGTCTGGATTCCGTGCGGTCCAAGCGCAGTTCCGACCGGGGGCGCAGGTGTTGCGCCACCTGCCTCCAGCTGGATCTTGACAACTGCGATGACCTTCTTTGGCGGGGCCATGATGGTTCCTTTCCTTCTTCGTTCTTGTGGTGAGAGCCGTGCCGATGTGGCAGCGGCTAAAGCTTTGCGACCTGGCTGAACTCGAGCTCGACCGGGGTCTCTCGGCCGAAGATGTTGACGAGGACCTTGAGCTTGAGCTGATCCTCGTTGATCTCGTCGATCTGACCAGAGAAGTCGGCGAACGGCCCTTCCTTGACCCGAACAGTCTCACCCAGTTCGTACTCGAGGCGTGGTCGGCTCCGTTTAGCTGCCGTCAGGTCGCCCTCGACCTTGACGTAGAGGATGCCTTCAACCTCTTTGCGGGACAGCGGGACGGGCTTGGTGCCCTGGCCGACGAAGCCAGTCACCCCGGGCGTCCCCCGGACCGCTCCCCACGTCTCGTCGTCAAGCTCACAACGGACCAGGATGTATCCAGGGAAGACCTTCTTCGAGACGGTGACCTTCTTGCCACCCTTGAACTCGACGACGTCCTCCATGGGGATGACGATCTCGTAGACCGAATCCTCCATCGAGCGAGACGTCACCACGTTCTCGAGGTTTCCCTTGACCTTGTTCTCGTAGCCCGAGTACGTGTGGACCACGTACCAGCGGCCAGGACGGTCGTAAGGGCTCTCGCTGACAGGGGCCTCGTCCTCGTACCCGTCGTCGATCTCCTCGACGGGCACGTCGGCGTCGGTCCCGACGCTCTCGTCCGCGACGACGTCGGCGGCGGTGCCGTCGGTGTCAGTCTCGATCTCTTCGATGGGTTCGTTGTCAATGGTCACGTGGAGGCCGTTCGCTCGGGATTACTTCTGGAAAAGGAACAGGACGAACTTCCCGAACAGGAAGTTCAATCCGAAGATCACACTGGTCATGACCACCAGCACGAAAAGGGTGATGGTGGTGTAGTTGATGAGTTCAGGTCGGGTGGGCCAGGCCACCTGGCGCATCTCTTCTCGAACCTCGCGGAAGAACTGTCGGAGGCCGGCACGCTGCTTGGGAGCTCGTCGCTGGGCCTGAGCCGTCTGGGCGCGCCGCGCGGCCGGCGCTCCGTCAGGGCCAGCCTGGCCCTGACGCTGCATCATGCGCTTCTGCTCGCGGTTCACGTCTCTTCCCTCATTGTCGGGGTTGTCAAGTCTCAGATGCTCCTGAGTCGAGCAGGGCAGGAGGGACTCGAACCCCCAACCACCGGTTTTGGAGACCGATGCTCTACCAGTTGAGCTACTGCCCTCTGTGGGCCGCTCATCGTGGCCTCAGTCTGGGATTCTTCGGACACCTGAGCGGAGCCTGATGCTAGCACCGGTGTCCCAGGGTCTGCCTAACGGGTCTCCTTGTGGAGGGTGTGGCGGCGGTCAAACCGGCAGAACTTGTTCATCTCGATCCGCTCCCGGTCGTTCACCTTGTTCTTCGTAGTGATGTAGTTCCGCCGCTTGCAGTCCTGGCATTCAAGGGTGACCTGAACCCGCTTCTCATTCCTTGCCATGGTTGTTCTCGCTTCCTCTTCGTTCTTCGAATCCGGCTCTCCACCGGATCCGTAGTAGCGGCGGCGGGACTCGAACCCGCGACAACACGATTATGAGCCGTGTGCTCTGACCAACTGAGCTACGCCGCCAGGGCGAGCCCTCGGTGGGGATTGAACCCACGACCCCCTCCTTACCATGGAGGTGCTCTGCCACTGAGCTACAAGGGCGTGCGAATCCACAGAGGACCGCTCAGAGATGATAGCCACTCTGAGGGCATAGGTCTCCCTGCCCCCCTCATGGCCACTATTCCCCCGGACTCTGACTACCATCCAGGCTCGTGTACACCCGCTCCGTAGAGGCCGGCGATGCAGAGGCCCTGATGGCCATCTACAACGCCGAGGTCATCGAGACCACCGTCACCTTCGACGTGATCCCACGGGAGGTCGACGAGCAGCTCGAGTGGATCGCCGAGCACCAGGGGGCCCACGCCGCCCTTGTGGCTGTCGACCCGGATGCCGCTGACGGCCCCAGGGGCGCTCGGGGCGAGATCATCGCTGGGTTCGCCTCGCTCGGCCCCTACCGGGCCCGTGCGGCCTACGCCACCACCGTCGAGGACTCGGTCTACGTCGGCCGCTCCGGTCGAGGTCGGGGGGTCGGGAAGCTCCTCCTCGAGGACTTGATCGCCCACGCGTCGGCAGGGGGCTTCCACTCCGTGATCGCCCGGATCGTGGGAGAGAACGAGGCCTCGATCAGGCTCCACGAGTCCTGTGGCTTCACCCTCGTCGGCATCGAGCGGGAGGTGGGCCGCAAGCACGGCAAGTGGCTCGACGTCGTCGAGCTTCAACGGCTGCTGGCCGAATCCGGCCCCTCTCCCCACTAGGGAGAGCTCACCGAGGGGTCTCCCCGTCCGAGCCGACGACCTAGTGGTGCAGCGAGGGCTGCAGCACCGGTTCGTCGAGGTTCCCGAGTGCCGTCCACCGCCCCAGGGGAGCCACCACGAAGGCCAGCAGGGCCACGAGGGTGCTGATCACCACGACCGGGTTCGCCTGGAGGAGCTGGTTGATGAGCTCTCGTCCACCGGGGAGCCCGATGAAGGGCGAGACGACCGACAGGACGATGACCGTGGTGCGGATCCGACCCTCGGCCACCGGGGCGAGGAGGACGAGACCCCAGGTCAGGTACCACGGCTGGACCACCGGGCTGAGGATGACGAAGAGCAGCAGGGTCAGACCCAGTGCCGTCAGCTGCCCGATGCGCTCGGACTCCTTGAGCAGCCAGATCCCGATCACCACCGCTGCGGCGAGTCCGATGACCCGGGTCACCGAGATCACCCCCTGTTGCGAGATCCCGAGCCCGACGAGGTGCGCGATGCTGGTCAGGCCCATGCCGAACCCGGTGGCGGGGGCATCCCAGCTCTGCACGGTGCCCGGCGTCGTCAGGTTGCCGACCCACCCGAGGCCCAGCCCGCTGATCGCGGTGAGAGCGGCCAGGACGGCGGCGGCGATTAGGCCTGAGATCACGAGCGGTCGGATCCTCTGGCGGACCGGGATGCCCGGTCCGAGCCAGTCCCACGCGATGTACAGGATCCCGAGCGCGGCCGGCGCCTTGACGGCGGCGGCCAGGGCGCAGAGGATCACCCCCCAGACCGGATGCTTCAAACGCGCCGCTGTGATCCCCGCGACGAGGAGCGCCACCATCATCGCGTCGTTGTGGGCGCCGCCCACCAAGGTGAGCACGACGATCGGGTTGAGCACGGCGAGGACGAAGGCCTGACCGGGATCCCGGTTGACGGTGCGGGCCAGCTTCGGGATGCACCACGCCAGCAGGCCGACCGAGGCCAGCTCGAGGATCCGCAGCGCCATCACGGTGAGGTTCGCCTGGTGGAAGGTGATCGACGAGAGGAACCCGTCGATGATCAAGAACAGCGGGCCGTAGGGGGCGGGGGTGTTGCCCCAGAGGGGGTCGACCGGGTTGACGTAGGGACCTGATCCGAGAGTGAACGGACCGTAGATGTACGGGTTGATGTGGTGGCTCACCATCTCGCCCTGCGCGGCGTAGGAGAAGACGTCCCGGCTGAACATCGGGGCGACGATGAGCATCGGGATCACCCACAGCGCCAGGATCCACACCAGGTGCGAGATCGGAGCGCCCGGTCGGTTCCTGAGCGCCTTGCTCAGCTGGATCCAGACCCGGAGGAGGAGGAGGAGGCCGCCGTAGACCAGCAGGAGGCCGAGCATCAGCAGCGGCTGGTTCCCGTGATCGGTGGCCGAGGTGTTCGAGAGCGGAACACCGAAGAACCACGTCCCGGGTATCTCGAGCTTGAACGGCGAGTTGGAGAACGACCCCCCGATGGCGATCGAGACCAGGGCCAAGAACCCGAGGAGGCCCGGGCGGCGCAGCCACCGCCAGTCCCCGGGATCGAGGGCGCCCTCCTCGGCGTGAGGGGTCGGTCGGAGTCGGCGGGCGATCCTCTGGCGCAGCTCGTCGGCCTTGGTCGCCACGGCAAAGCCGAAGCCGGCGAGGCCGGCGAGCCGTGAGCTCTCGTGGCCGGAGGCCTGTGGGGAGGTGTCGAGGTCCATTGGATTCGGTTTCAGCGATCTCTGAGCCCCATGGCCCTGACCGCAACTCTTTCGTAACGTCACTGTAATGGAATCCCCGGAGGATCGCTGGGGGATTGTTGAGAGCCTTAGAAACAACACGCCGGTGACGTACCCCGTGGGGTCGCGTCACCGGCGTGTCATCCGTCTTCTCTTCAAATGGTGGGCCGGGAGGGATTTGAACCCCCGTAGGCTGAGCCGTCTGGTTTACAGCCAGATCCCTTTGGCCACTCGGGCACCGATCCGCCGGGCATCCTAGTTCGCCGCAATCGGCGCCCGGGAGGGCACCGGGTCTACGATCCTCGCGTGCCGACCTTCGACATCGTCTCTG
>JADGOD010000094.1 GCA_017883125.1 Acidimicrobiales bacterium | reverse complement strand
GGTGGCCTCGGCCGCCACGAGCGCAACGCCCGGCTCTTCCTTGACAACCTCACCCGATTCAGAGCCGGTGCGATGCTTCGCAACGAGATCGGGCTTGGTGATCTCCACCGAGGTGGTGACGCCCCCGACCAGTTCTCGGACAGCTAGTCCGAGGACTGGGCCCGTTCGAGTGCCCGGCGGAGCCCCGCTCCCCGAGAGGCGTCGAATCCCACGAGAACCACCCGATCGAGTCTGGTCGGTGTGGTCGCCACCACACGTGCAGCGATGGAGTCGGCTCGATCGATGGGATAGCCGAAGATCCCCGTCGAGAGCGCAGGGAACGCCACGCTCGCAACCTCACGCCGCTCGGCTTCGCCAAGTGCCGAGCGATAGGCAGCGGCAAGCTGCTCGTCGCACTCCTCGGGGTCCAGCGGGTCCCAGACCGGTCCCACCGCATGGATGATGAAGCGGATGCCACGCGCTCGAAGCTGGAACGAGGGGGTCGACACCGCGCCGCCGACCCTGCAGCCTCCGAGCGCCGAGCATGCCTCTTCGAGATCGGACCGGCCGGCGGCGGCGAAGATGGCGCCGCAGACGCCTCCGCCTGGGCGAAGCTCAGAGTTCGCCGCATTCACGATCGCCTCGACGCTCACGCCAACGTCTTCGAGACGGGTGAGGTCCCCCACCACCACCGAGACGGTCGTCATCGGCGACTCTGCGTGTGAGCACCGGCGAGAGCCATCAGGGGCAGCCCAGTCCCTCGAACGTGGCGCACGGAGCGCAGAGGCGCACCGGTCCCCCCGGTGCCTCCCAGCGCTGTGCCAGGGGGGAGCCACACGCCACGCAGGGACCCTGGGGGCTGGAGGGGGTGGCCCCTGAGCCTTCGAACGCGCTTTCCGAGGCAGGACTCACGGTCCCGATGCTATCGAGCAGGCCGTCGGCCGGGATGGTGGCCGTAGGCTGCGGATCCGTCGACCACGTGCACCACACGGTGCACCGCGCAGAACGGGGTTCGAAATGGTCCTCACCGCCTACGGCGTCGTCGCCGTCACGTTCATGATGGCGATGTACGCCTTCGAGCGCCGACATCACCTCTTCATCCTGGCCTTCGCGTTTGGCTGCGTGCTCTCCAGCCTCTACGGCTTCCTCGCCGGCACGTGGCCGTTCGGCATCGTCGAGCTGATCTGGTCCGGGCTCGCCCTCCACCGCTGGAACACCACCCGTCTGGGGGAGCTCACCACGTAGCGGACCCGGGTGCTCCGAGGCTCGCCCACCCCCTACGATTCGATGCATCGGTCCCCACGAGGAGGTCAGGTGAATGGCCAGACGAGACCCCGATGAGCGCTGAGAAGACGCTTCCTCCCCCCATCCTCGGCGGCTACCCCACCGAGCCGGACGACGTCGAGTGGCCGCGAGAGACCTGGCCTCGAGGCGCCGTGCCCGACGGGGTGGACCTCGCCGGGATCTTCGATGCAGCGTTCGACGCCGACGGGCCGCTGGCCACGACGCACGCCGCTCTCGTCGTCCACCGGGGACGGATCGTGGCAGATAGCTACGCCGGGGCACTGGGGTCGTTCATCGGCGAGCCCACCCCGATCCGGCCGACAACGCCGCTGCTGTCGTGGTCGATGGCCAAGTCGCTCCTGGCCGTCCTCCTCGCCATGGTCGCCGATGAGCGGGCGATCGATCTTGACGCGGCGCCGAGCGTCCCTGAGTGGAGCGACGCCGACGACCCCCGGCGGGCGATCACCTGGCGGAACCTCCTCGAGATGCGCGACGGCCTCGACTTCGTCGAGGACTACACCGACGAGGGCCGCAGCGACGTCATCGAGATGCTCTTCGGATCCGGCAAGGCCGACTGTGCGCACTTCGCCGCCGACCGGCCGCTCCTCGTCGAGCCAGGAGCGCTGTTCAACTACTCGTCGGGGACCTCCAACATCGTCTCGCGCTCCCTCGGCGACCTCCTCGGCGGCGAGGCCGTGATGCGGGCCGCTCTTGAGAAGCGGATCTTCGCCCCCCTGTCGATGCGATCGGCCACACCGACCTTCGACGAGGCCGGGACCTTCCTGGCCTCCTCCTACGTGCACGCCACCGCGGAGGACTTCGCTCGGTTCGGGCTCTTCCTCTGCCGAGGCGGGGTGGTCTCAGGCGAGCGCCTCCTGCGCGCATCGTGGATCGACACGTTCCGCACGCCGGTCTCGCTCGACGAGGACGGCTCGATCTACTCCGCTCACTTCTGGGTGCTCGGCGATCCCTACGGGAGCTTCTACGCCAGCGGCTTCGAGGGTCAGTCGATCACCGTCTGCCCGGCCCTCGATCTCGTGATCGTCCGCTTGGGGTCGACCCCCACCGAACGTAAGGAGCACCTCCTCGAGTGGCGCAGGAGGATCATCGACGCCTTCGGCGCCGCGCCCGAGAGGAGCTAGGCGCCGCCCTCGAAGGGGAAGCCGAGATCCGGGGCGGTCAGGACTGCAGCGAACCGGAAGCCCTCGGCGGCGGCCATCGTCTCCGCGGTGCCGCCCCGGTCCACGATGGCGGTCAGGAGGACCACCTCGGCACCGGCATCGATGACGGCGTGTGCCGCGTCGAGAAGCGACGTCCCCCGCGACACGGTGTCCTCGGTGATGACCACCTTGTCGCCGGGTTCGAGCGCTCCAGCGATCCGGCCCCCGGCGCCGTGGTCCTTGACCTCCTTGCGGACGCTGAAGGCCTTGAGCCCCCGACCTTCGCTGGCCGCCACCCCGGCGGTGATGAACGCCACCGGATCGGCTCCCATCGTGAGGCCTCCGATGGCCGTGGCCTCGGACGGGATCAGCTCGAGGAGCGAGTGGGCCACGAGGAGCATCGCCTCGGGTCGGCAGACCGTCTGCTTCGAGTCGATGAACCAGGTCGATCGCTTCCCCGACTTGAGGACGAAGTCACCGATCTTCACCGAGTGCTCCAAGAGATGGGCGCGGAGCGCCTCGCGGGTGGGATCGAGCTCGCTCACCGCACGATCACCTCTCCATCTCCCTCTTCGATGGCACCGACGACCGCCGCCTCGACGCCGCTCTCCCGCACCGAGGCGAGGACGGTCTGGGCGGCGTCCTTGTCGACGACAAGGATCATCCCCACCCCGAGGTTGAAGACCCTGGACATCTCGTCGTCGGCGACCTCGCCGAGCCGCTGGATCTCGTCGAAGATCCGCGGGACCTCGATCTCCGAGCGGTCGACGATGGCTCGGACGTGATCGGGCAGGACCCGGATCAGGTTGCCCGGGATCCCTCCACCGGTGATGTGCGCCGACGCATGGATCGCACCAGGCGAGCGTCCGATCGCGTCGAGGACCGCCGGCGCGTAGATGACCGAGGGACGGAGGAGCTCGTCGGCCAGCGTGGTCGTCGCCCCCTCCCATGCCGGATCATCCAGGGTCATCCCGGCCCGCTCCAAGAGGACGTGGCGAGCGAGGGTGTAGCCGTTCGAGCGCAGGCCCGGTGAGGCGAGACCGATCAGGACGTCGCCGGGGGTCACCCGATCGGGGCCGATCTCGGCTCCCCGTTGGACCACACCGACGGCGAACCCCGCAAGGTCGAGGTCACCGGCTCCCATGACGCCACCGTGCTCGGCGGTCTCCCCTCCGAGCAGCGCGCAGCGCGCCAGGCGGCATCCGGCGGCGACGCCCTCGACGACCTCTTCGATCCTGGAAGGGTCGACCGCGCCGACGGCGATGTAGTCGAGCATGAAGAGCGGCTCGGCGCCGATGCAGACGAGATCATCGACGCACATGGCCACGAGGTCGATCCCGACGGTGTCATAGCGGCTGGCGAGTCGTGCCACCTCGAGCTTGGTTCCCACGCCGTCGGTCGAGGCCACCAGGACCGGGGCGGTGTAGCGCTCGGTGTTCAGCGCGAACAGGCCTCCGAACCCACCGATGCCACCGAGGACCTCGGGTCGCATCGTGGAGGCGACCACTCCCTTGATCCGCTCGACCGCCTCATCGCCTGCGGCGATGTCGACGCCCGCGGCGGCATAGGTGGCTCCTTGATCAGCGCTCATCGCTCAGACTCCCGGGAGGGCTGGTTGCAGATCCAGCTCGGCGAGCGACGCGTTCCGGGCCCGGGCCCGAGGCGTGTCAACCGAGACGACGGTCGGGTAGGTGCCGGTGAGGCACGCGTTGCAGAAGCTGTCGTCCTCCCCGATCGCCTCGACCAGGTTGTCGAGCGTGATGTAGGCCAGCGTGTCGCAGCCGAGGAAGGCCACGATCTCATCGATCGAGTTGTTCGCCGCCAGGAGATCCGTCCGGGTCGGGGTGTCGATCCCATAGAAGCAGGGCCACTTGAACGGGGGCGACGAGATGCGCAGGTGCACCTCAGCGGCTCCCGCGTCCTTGAGCATGCGCACCAGGGCCCGAGTCGTGGTGCCGCGAACGATCGAGTCGTCGACCACCACCAGGCGCTTGCCCGTGATGTTCTCCTTGAGCGGGTTGAGCTTGCGCTTGACGTCCTTCTCACGCGCGCTCTGGCTGGGGCTGATGAAGGTCCGCCCGATGTAGCGGTTCTTGATGAGGCCCTGCCCATAGGGGATGCCGCTGGCCAGAGCGAAGCCCTCGGCCGCCGGCACGCCTGAGTCCGGGACGCCCATCACCATGTCGGCCGCCACCGGCGCCTGCAGCGCGAGGAGCTCCCCCATGCGACGGCGAGCGCCGTGCACCTCACGGCCGTGGAGGATCGAGTCGGGGCGGGCGAAGTAGACGAACTCGAAGATGCACAGTCTCGGTGGGACCGCCTCACCGGTCACGTAGCGCTCGGAGGACACGCCCTCGGGTCCGAGGGTGACCAGCTCACCGGGCTCGATCTCGCGCACGAAGGTGGCCCCGATGACATCGAGTGCCGGTGACTCCGAGGCCAGCGCCCACCCGGTGGGGTTCTCGGCGGGGCCCAGCCG
>JADGOD010000093.1 GCA_017883125.1 Acidimicrobiales bacterium | reverse complement strand
CATCGGCTTGGCGACCTTGAAGTCGTGGAGGCGCTGGACCTCGTCTTCCTCGGCGGGCGCGTACCCCCGGCCCTTCTGCGTGAGGACGTGGACCACGATGGGCCCCTCCCAGCTGGCGGCGTTCGTCAGAGCGTTCTCGACGGCGGCGATGTCGTGGCCATCGATGGGCCCGGCGTAGCGAACCCCGAGGGCTTCGAAGAACGTGTGAGGTGCCACCAGCTCTCGGAGCGCAGAGGTCACCGAGTGGACCCCGCTGTAGGCGACCTCGCCGACCCCGGGGATCTCCCTGAGGATCGAACGGGCCTTCTCGCGCGCCTGGACATAGGTGGGGTTCAGGCGAAGGCTGGTCAGCGACTGCGAGAGATGCGAGACGGTCGGCGCGTAGCTTCGCCCGTTGTCGTTGAGCACGATCACCACGCGCCGTCCCGAGTGGCCGAGGTTGTTGAGGGCCTCGTAGGCCATGCCCCCGGTCAACGCGCCGTCGCCGATGACGGCGACGACGCGCTTGTCGCCACCGGCCCCGGCGAGCTCGTGGCGGAGCTCGTAGGCCGTGGCGAGGCCATAGGCGTAGGAGAGCACGGTCGAGGCGTGGCTGTTCTCGATCCAGTCGTGCTCGGACTCGTCTCGCGACGGGTAGCCCGACATGCCGCCGGCCTGGCGCAGCTCGGCGAAGTCGGCCTGGCGGCCCGTCACCAGCTTGTGGACGTAGGCCTGATGCCCGGTGTCCCAGAGGAGGGCGTCGTGGGGAGAGTTGAAGACCCGGTGGAGCGCCAAGGTCAGCTCGACCACGCCGAGGTTGGAGCCGAGGTGACCACCGGTCGCCGTCACCGTCTCGACGATGAAGGAGCGGATCTCCTGGCTGAGTTGGTCGAGCTCTTCGTAGCTGAGCCCACGGAGGTCGTCGGGTGTCTCGATAAGGGGAAGAATCATCATGAAAAGACCTTGCTGAGAGGCTACTCGGCCCGTCACCCCCGGGAACCCCCACGGGAGGGATCTCGGGCGTCCTCTGGTCTGGTGTGGGCCCCGAAGCCGACCGATACGCTGAGGGTCGTGACACGTGCTCCGGATCTCGTTGCTCCTGAAGTCATCGAACGGGTGCTGGCTGAGGCCATGACCCGCGGCGGTGAGATGGCCGAGGTCTTCTGCGAAGACCGGACGTCACGTTCGGCGGTCTTCGACGACGGGCGGGTCGAGGAGCTCTCATCGGGCCAGGAGCGGGGGGCGGGCATCCGAGTCATCTCTGGTGACACCACGGGGTTCGCCCACACTGCTGATCTCTCCGAAGGCGGGCTGCTCGCGGCGGCGAGGGTGGCGGCCTCGGTGGCTCGTTCCGGCGGCGGGGGAACCCAGATCGCGGCGCTCGAGCCGCGCCGGGCCCATGGATCGAACGCCGTCCGACTTCACGATGGGGTCCCCATGTCCGAGAAGCTCGAGCTCTTGGCTCGTGCCGACGATGCGGCCAGGAGCCACGCGAAAGAGGTCTCCCAGGTCCAGGCTTCCTACGCCGAGGGCTGCCGCCGATTTCTCGTCGCCACCACCGAGGGGACCTACGCCTCTGACGACCAGGTGCGGACCCGGTTCAACGTCGTGACGATCGCCACCGGCGACTCAGGGCTTCAGACCGGGTTCGAATCGGTTGCCCGCACCGAGGGCTTCGAGCTGTTCGACGATGTCGATGTGGCCGAGATGGCCCGCACGGCGGCCGCCAGGGCCGTCGCCAAGCTCGGGGCTCGGCCCGCGCCGTCCGGCGAGCTCCCGGTCGTCCTCGCAGGTGGGAGCGGCGGGGTGCTGTTCCACGAAGCGTGCGGGCACGGCCTGGAGGCCGACCACATCGTGAAGGACTCATCGGTCTACTGCGGTCAGCTCGGGCAGCTGGTGGCCAGCCCGCTCGTCACGCTCGTCGATGACGGGACGGTCGCCGGAGAGTGGGGAGCGTTCGCGATCGACGATGAGGGACGGCCAGCGCAGCGCAACGTCCTGATCGAGAACGGTGTCCTCACCGAGTACATGTGGGACTGGCTGCGCGCTCGCAAGGAGGGTCGATCCTCCAGCGGGAACGGTCGGCGAGAGACCTATCAGCACCTTCCGATGGTGCGGATGACCAACACGTTCCTGCTCGCCGGGAAGGATGATCCCGACGAGATCGTCGCCCAGACGCCGCGCGGGGTCTACGTGGCGAAGCTGGGCGGCGGACAGGTGAACACCGCGACGGGAGACTTCGTCTTCGGCACCACGGAGGCCTATCTGATCGAGGACGGCAAGATCACGGAGCCTCTCCGCGACGCAAACCTGATCGGAAACGGGCCCGAGGTGCTGCGCCGGATCGACGCGATCGCCGACGACTTCTCCATGATGCCCGGAACGTGCGGGAAGGACGGCCAGAGCGTCCCAGTCGGGTGCGGTCAGCCGACCCTCCGCATCACCGGGGTGACCTTCGGAGGGACGGCGTCATGAGCGACCTGCAGGATCTTGCGGACTCCGTCATCGCCCGGGCGGGTGCGGATGAGGGGATCGAGGCGTACGTCGCCCGGGGCGTCGAGACCGAGATCCGGGTCTATGAGGGATCGATCGAGTCACTGTCGTCGGCCACCTCGGCAGGGATCGGCGTCCGGGTCCTTCGTGAGAACCCCGACGGAGCGCAGGTCGGGTTCGCCTGGGCCGGCTCCCTGGACGGCGAGGCGATCGATCGGGCGCTCGCCGAGGCCAGGCAGAACGCCACGTTCGCATCGCCCGATCCGATGATGGCGCTGGCTGTCCCCGACGGCGTGACCCCGGCGTCGATCGCACTTCGGTCGCTCGATGTCGAGACGATGTCCACTGATGACAAGGTCGCTCTGGCCCTTGAGCTTGAGGCGATGACCAGGAGCAGTGACCCTCGGATCCGCCAGGTCGACGCCGCCGACTACGGCGATCACGTCACCGAGACGGCGATCTCGTCGACCACGGGTATCCGCGGGAGGAGCGAGCGGTCGAGCGCGTACCTCTCGGTCTCGGCGCTCGCTGGCAGCGGTGACGACACGCAGACCGGAAGTGGTCTGAGCGTCGCTCGAGGGCCACACGGCCTCGACCCCTCCCTCGCCTCTGCTCAGGCCATCGAGCGCTCTGTGCGGATGCTGGGGGCGACGAAGGCTCCTTCGGCCAAGGTCACGGTCGTCTTCGATCCCAGGGTCACCTCGACGATCCTGAGCATCCTCGGGGCCGCCCTCTCGGGAGAGGCCGTGGTCAAGGGCCGTTCCTTCTTCGAAGGACGCTTGGGCGAGGTGGTCGCATCGAGCAGCGTCACCCTCGTGGACGACCCGACCGTGCCGGAGGCGTTCACGGCATCGACGATCGACGGCGAGGGACTGGCGTGTCGCCGCAACCTGCTGATCGAGGGTGGCACCCTCAACGGGTTCGTCTACGACAGCGTGGCGGCCCGGCGAGTCGGAGCCGTCTCGACGGGCTCCGCGGTCCGCTCTGGGTACTCCGGGACCCCGAGCGCGGGATGCCGTGCCCTTGTGCTCACCCCTGGGACCCTGTCGCCTGAGGAGATCTGCACGCTCGTGGGGGAAGACGGGATCTACATCCAGTCGATCACCGGGGTCCACTCCGGGGCCAGCCCGGTCAGCGGGGACTTCTCGGTGGGGGCCGAAGGTCTCATGATCCGGGGTGGCCAGCGGGCCGAGCCGGTTCGAGAGGTCACCGTTGCCTCGACGCTCCAGAGGATGCTTCTCGGCGTGGTGGCCATCGGGGCAGATCTGACCTGGCTGCCCGGCGCCGCCGCAGGCCAGACGTTGGCCATCGGCGACTTCCAGCTGTCGGGGAGCTAATCCGAAGAGGACGGCGTCGACTTCGGCGTCGTCGGCTTCGACGAGCTCGACGACGAGTCGCCGGACGACGTTGAGGCTGCGTCGCCGGAACCGGACGAAGAGGGTGTCTCTGCCGGCTTGGACGCGGACGAGCCACCTCGGCTGTCAGTCTTGTAGAAGCCACTTCCCTTGAACACGATCCCAACGGATCCGAAGACCTTGCGAAGCGCTCCCTGGCACTCGGGGCACGTCCTCAGCGGGTCGTCGGAGAACGACTGGACAATCTCGAACTGGTGGCCGCAGTTGGTGCAGGCGTATTCGTAGGTCGGCATCGTGCTCCAGGGTTCGTGTCGGAGGATTGGCACTCTCAATATTCGAGTGCCAATCCTATCGCCTCGGTGAAACCATGATCACGTAGCCGCCAGTCATAGACTGCTCAACATGCCGGACCGCCATCAGCTCCGGATCGATCCCCTCTCGGGAAGCTCGGTCCACGACGTCGCTCCCCGCGAGCCCACCTCCCGCCGGGCACTGGCGCGCTGCCGGGTGATGATGCGCCCAGAGACGACCGACAAGGTCGCGTCCAACGCGTTGACCAAGGGCGATGTGCTGGCGACCGCTCGGGTCGCAGGCATCCAGGCGGCCAAGCGGGCTGCGGAGCTTCTCCCGATGTGCCACCCGGTGCTCGTGGGCACGGTGGCGATCAACTTCTCCTTCGGGGAGGACTACGTCGAGGTCGAGGCGAACGTCGACACGGTGGATCGGACCGGGGTCGAGATGGAGGCCCTCACGGCATGCACGGTGGCAGCGCTGACGATCTACGACATGTGCAAGTCCCTCGACCGCACGATGTCCATCGACCAGGTGGCCCTGTGGGAGAAGTCGGGCGGCCGCTCCGGCCCCTGGCGCCGGAGCGATCTGGCCGACTAGCCCGGTCGATGCGCGGCGATCGCCGCGAGGTCGAGCTCTGAGGTGATCTCACCGCCGCAGGCGTCACAGTGAGCTCGATGGCGCCAGGAGCGCAGGCGACGTGAACCGGTCTCGTTGAGCCAGACCACGAAGGACTCCGAGTCGTCGTCCAGATCGAGCTCGAAGTACGGCTGCCACGTGGTAGCCACGCCACCCACCTGGCTGTCGTCCTTGACGATCCGCAGGAAGCGCATGTTCGTCTCGTCGAACAGCCACGTGCTGTGACAAGACTCCAGAACCATCGTCGGCTCCGGGTGCATCACACTCTCCATATGTCAATCCTGACTGATGGTTTGAGAGGTCGCATCACGGACAAGTAGTCAACACATTACGAATCGGTGACAATTCTCAGGACGGTGGTCGTCACGGTGGAGGTGGGCGACCGGTCTGTGACCGCCGTTCTCGGCGATCCGCTCGCTCGAGGGCGCGTTCGACGTCGATCCACCTGAGATCCTGCTCGCCCTCATGGTCGTCGTCGGAATCCCTCACGAACAGGACGAAAGCCACCGTCCACAGCACTCCGAACGTGCCGAGTTTGGCCAGATATCCCGAGAGCTGTTGATCGGTCAGCGGTGAGATGCCGAGGGCAGCCCGCTGGCCGTGGAGCGAGTGGTACAGCGGGTGGAGGGCGAAGATCCACGTGAAGGAGAGGAAGGTCGGAGCAACCGACTGGGCCATCAGGTAGCCGCCTTTGGCCATTGGGCGCAGGTGGGGCATCCCGGGGATCCGTTCGATCACGGGCAGCCACAAGACGATCCCAGCGAAGAGGTTCACGCCGAGGATCACGGTCCGGACCACGATGCTCGAGCTGGCCGCCGAGACGCTGAACGGCATTGCGGTCACGCCGAGCAGGACGGTGGTGGTTGCGATGGCCAGCACCGGTCGGGCGAGGCGTGACGCGACGGCGTCGATCGGTCCCGGTCGGGTGAGTCGGGCAGTGACGCTCGGCGGCGTTCCGAGGAGGAGCAGGGGGGCGGCGGCCAGCACCAGGAGCTGGCGCTGCACGACGATTCCAAGGAGCGAGGTGGACGTGGCGAGATCGGCGAGGGGCCACGACATGGCGACGAAGAGGGCCAACGCACCGCCCCCGAACGCCCAACGCTGCCTTCGTGTCGGACGGGAATCGGTCCGGGAGGTCGCCTCGGCGAACCACGCGACAAGGCCGGCGACGAGAACAAGTGGGGCCAGGTGGAAGGTGGGGTCAGCCCAAGCGAACCTCACCACGTAGTCTCCTCCCTGTGGCTCGTGACGACCTGAAGCTGGAAAGGCTCACCGATCTGATCCTGGTTCTGCTGGACGCGTCCCAGCCGATCCCGCTCAGTCAACTGGGCGAGGAGATCCCTGGGTATCCCGAGGCCGGTGAGGCTCGTCGTATGGCGTTCGAGCGCGACAAGAAGCTGCTTCGTGAAGAGGGGATCACCGTCGAAGCAGTCGCCATCGACGGGCCTGAGCAGTACGGCTACCGGATCGACCCAGGGACGTTCTTCCTGCCCGACCTCGATCTGCTGCCTGACGAACAAGCGGCGCTCCACCTCGCCGTAGCCGGCGTCCATCTCGCCGACGATAGCGGCGGCGACGCGCTAAGGAAACTGGGGGTCGTCGATCTTTCCGACGTCCAGCCGGTCGCCAGCCTCGGCGTCGTCCGGGGCCTCGACCGGATCTTCCAGGCGATCTCCACCTCGGCGGAGGTCCGATTCTCCTATCGAGGCGAGAACCGCACGGTCTATCCGGTGCGGCTGCGATTCTCGGGTGGCCACTGGTATCTCTCGGGTTGGTCCAAGGAGCGCCAGGCGGGCCGCAACTTCCGCGTCGACCGGATCGACGGTTCGATCGCCGTGGGGTCCTCGGGCTCCGGATCTCTCGGTGCCGACCAGACGGTCAACCTGGACGCCCCTGATGAACCGTGGCCGAACGGTGACGGGGAGGCCGAGGCCACCGTGCTGCGGGTGTGGGTCGATCCTCTCTACGCGTGGCGGGTCATCGACGAGGTTGGTGACGACCGCGTCGTCGAGCGCCGAGAGGACGGTTCGGTCGTGGTCGCTGTCCCGGTGGCCCGGGAAGAGGCTGCCCGATCATGGGTGCTCTCGTTCCTCGATCACGTCGAGGTCCTTGAGCCCGCAGAGTTCCGCACGTCGATGTCGGAGTGGCTCAGAGAGATCATCGATGTGGCGAGGTCGACCCCCGAGTCGGTGACCCTCGATGATCTGCGCCAGGGCACCACCGACGAGGAGATCCGCGCCGGGTCTGAGGAGGTCCCCCCGACCCAGCGGCGGTTGCGTCGACTCCTCGCCATGCTCGAGTGGCTGGCCGGCGTTGGGACCGTTCCAACCAAGGACGTTGCGGATCGGTTCAACATGACCGAAGGGGAGGTCGTCGCTGAGCTCGAGCTGGCAGCGTGCTGTGGGCGCCCTCCGTTCTCGCCCGGTGAGCTGATGGACATCGTCGTCGATGCCGAGATGGTCACAGCCCGTCTTCCAGAGATGAGCAGGCCTCGCCAGCTGACGCCGGCGGAGGGCGTCGCCGTGGCGACTGCGGCCCGCACGATCCTTGCTCTCCCCGGTTCAGACGCCGACGGGCCTCTCTCCCGCGCGCTGGGCAAGCTCGAGAGGGCTCTCGGTGAGCGAGAGGCGGTCGAGGTTGCGCTCCCGGCTCCGCAGTTCTTGGAGGAGATGACGACAGCCACTGAGGGCGGACGCCATCTTGAGGTCGAGTACCTGGCGACCTCGACCGACGAGATGACGACACGCGAGATCGATCCATTGCGGGTCATCGCCCTCGAGGGCCGATGGTATGTCGAGGCCTTCTGCCACAGCGCCCAGGCGATGCGGACCTTCCGGGTGGACTCTTTTAAGTCGGTTCGAGACCTCGGGGCCCAAGTGGGAGCTCGTCACGATCTGGTCGCGGATCCCGAGCCCTTCATCCCGGCTGCCGACACCGAGGCGGCGATCGTCCGTGTGGGGCTCTCCTCGCTGTGGCTCGCTGACAGCATCCCGGTCTTGGCACGGCGCTGGGAGCCGGACGGATCAGCGATCGTCGCGATCTCGGTGTCGGGCAGATCCTGGTTCGATCGGATCTTGCTCCAGGCCGGTCCTGGGGCAGTGGTCGTCCAGCCGGCATCGATGCTGAGGACCGCTTCTGATGCAGCGGAGCGCGTGCTGAGGAGGTACGGCGCGACCGTGTGAGTCCGTGAGGATTCTGCCGTGTTCCACATCGGGGCCCTGACCGACACCTCCGGGGCGTACTTCCTCGATGATCCGGCCCGTGAGGTGGGAGATCTCTTCGAGGAGTGGTCTCCTGGCTGCTGGATCGGACGCGGCTCGGCGCTCTTCGGCCTCCGAGGGAGGGTGGAGCGCCCGGCGTTGCGGTCGGTCTTGGCCGGTCGACCGATCGGAGCGACGATCTCCCCTGATCCACGTCGCCAGCGCAGCGGCTTCGACGTCCTCCTTGCTCCTCCGAAACCGGTGAGTGTGCTCTTCGCGGGGCAGGACCGATCGATCGCCCGTGGCGTGGTGCGGAGCCATGAACGTGCCGTTGATGTCACCATCGACTACCTCGAACAGAGGGCGGCGGGCGTCGGCCGCCAGGGAGGGGGCTCGGAGGATCGCGTCGTTCTGCCGATCGACGGTCTCGTGGCAGCTCGCTTCACACACGGCGTGAGCCGTTCGGGCGACCCCCACCTGCACAGCCATGTCGTCGTGGCAAACTTCGCGAGGGAGTCGAGCGGTCGGTTCGGAGCGCTCGACACCAGAGGCCTCAGGGCCCATGCCCAGGCGGCCGATGCGCTCTACCGGGCGCAGCTTCGACATGAGCTCCGCCTCTTGCTCGGTGTCGTGTGGGAGGACGGCCACGACGGTATGGAGCGGATCGCCGGAGTCTCCGAT
>JADGOD010000092.1 GCA_017883125.1 Acidimicrobiales bacterium | reverse complement strand
GACTCAGGACTCCACGTAGCCGTTGCGCTCACCGGGGTAGCGGGCCCCGACAGCACCCCCTGCAGGGATCGAGGCGTCGATCCGTCGGAGCTCCTCATCGGTGAGCTCGAGCTCGGTGGCTGCGACGTTCTCCACCACTCGAGCCGGCTTGGTGGTCCCCGGGATCGGGACGATGTCATCTCGCCGCGAGAGCACCCACGCCAGCGCCAGCTGCGCGGGCGTCACGCCCTTCCCGACGGCGATCTCCTCGATCGCCTCGACGATGCGGCGGTTGATGGCGAAGTTCTCGTCAGCGAACCTCGGGGTCGCCCGACGCCAGTCCCCCTCGGGGAGATCGTCGATCGTCGTGATCGCACCGGTCAGCATCCCGCGCCCGAGCGGGCTGTAGGCCACGAACCCGACCCCGAGCTCGGCGGCCGCCGGCAGCAGCGTCTGCTCGGGGGTCCTGCTCCAGATCGAGTACTCGCTCTGCACCGCGGTGATCGGATGGACCTTGGAGGCACGGCGGAGCGTCTCGCCGCTCACCTCGGACAGACCCAGGTGGCGGACCTTGCCGGCAGCAACGAGCTCGCCCATCGCCCCGACGGTCTCCTCGATCGGCACCAGCGGGTCGACCCGGTGGAGGTAGTAGAGGTCGATCACGTCGGTGCCCAGGCGAGCGAGGGATCCGTCGCAGTACCCGGCCACGCTCTCGGGCCGTCCGTCGACGTGACGGTCAGCAAGACCAGAGGCGAGGCTGAACTTCGTGGCCAGCTCGACCTGATCCCGACGACCGGCCAGGGCGCGGCCCAGCAGCTCTTCGTTCACGAAGGGTCCGTAGACATCGGCCGTGTCGAAGAAGCTGACACCGAGCTCGAGCGCCTTGTTGATCGTGGCCAGCGACTGGGCATCGTCGCGGGTCTCGGGGTTTCCGTAGGCGGTGGACATCCCCATGCAGCCCAGGCCGATCTCGGAGACCTCGAGGCCCTGTCCCAGTGTTCGTCGATTCATCCGTCGATCCCCCTGTTCGTCTTCATGGACGATACCTTCGGCGGCTGAAGGCGTCCCCGGGTGCCTCGTCGCTGGCCACGGTGCTCCGATGCCGCCAGATCGGCGCCACGGACCACCGGGGGGAGAGTGGTTGCCGAGCACGATTCGGAGCACGTCGTCACGAACGCTGAGTGTCAGCATCCTCCGAGTGGCTCGTCACGGTGCCCGCCTGCCGGACGTCTTCGACCAGGGTGGCGAGCTGGTCGTAGTGGGAGCCCTGCCAGTAGATCCGACCGCAGTCCGGGCACGTCCGGAATTCGTCGTGGTCCTGGCGGGTCCGGAGCGGCAGCCGGTGCTCCACCTCCTCCTTCGCCACGGGCTCGAGCACGCCGTTGCACTGGAGGCACCGCCCGAACGGGTCGATCGCCCCGAACAGGTCGAACCGGCGCAGGACCTCGATGATCTGGCGGTGGGGGTCGGTCTCCCGCACGAGATAGCCGTGGATGACCTTGGCGCGCTTGAGCAGGCCACGATCCCTCGTGAGGAGGACCCGCGCCTCGCCCACGGAGATCGCCGCCAGCTCGGCGTCGGCGAGGTCGTTTCCCCAGACCGAATCGAAGCCCAGCAGCCGCAGAGATCGTGCCAGCCGGCCGAGATGGACGTCGAGGACGAACCGGGGCTCTCGCAGCGGTGTGGGGGTCAGCCGGATGAGGGGAACCACCGCGGGCACCTCGGACATCGGGTACACGGCGATGCGATCACCGTCGTCCACCCGGTGCTCGAAGCCCACCGACTCGCCGTTCACCAGGATCACGTCGATCTCGGTGTGCGGCACGCCGAGCGACTCCACCAGGTCCTTGACCGTCGTTCCGGCGGCCACCTCGAGCGAGACCGACCCGCCGCGGCGGCGCAGGGCCACGAGGTTATCCAGTCCTGCGTGGAATCGGACGCTGACGCGGTTGGACATCCGCGCCGAGCCTAACGGGGGGCCGGATCCCGGAACTTCGCTCGCGCTCCCAGCCGACAACGGCAGGATCTGATCTGAGCGCAGGAGTCCCCTGTGATCGAGGGGAGATAATCCCACCTGGATCGAAGAGGTCAACCCCACCCTTGACCGGCGACAGCGGGCAGGTCCCAATCAGCGATGTGATGCTCGGAGCGCCGAGCGGTTCCGGATACGGGATGCCAACGCTCGCTAACTGGACCCGTCGATCAATCGTCGGACATGAGAGGAAGCGCTGCTCGTCGATCCTCCGAACCCTTCCGACGCCAGCGCCTGGAGGAGGAAACCGGATAGATAGGCATAGGACTCTGCTGCCGCCTGTGCATCATCGAATACCGACGCGATGAGTGCATCAGCGTCAGGATCATCCTGAGCGATTGCTTCCACGATGTTCAATGCGCGCCTGGCGAGATCGGGTCTGTTTGCCATGTCTCCACTATGCCGGTCACCGTCGCTCGATGCCCTGAGCCTGGTATGGGACATTCCAGGCAAGCTCGCATACCATCCAGTGATGGCCCTGCTGGATGCTCAGGCACCTGAGGAGACCACAGCCGCTGTCAAGAGTCGCGGCTGGGTCCTGGGGGGGTGCTGGCGGTCGCGATCCTCGTGGGGCTCGTAGAAGGGCTCGTCGGCTGGGAGCTCCAATCTCCAGGGGGCTCCCTGGCGATCCCCTGCCTCAAGGTGGGTGTCATTGCAGTCTCGGTGCTCCTGGTGGGCACGTGGTTGCTGGGTCGTCTCGAGCAGAAGAGGGCATGCAGAGCGTTCGTGGCTGCCTCGGTTTGCTTCGGAGTTGTGGCTGTCTGGTGGACCTACGCGTTTGCTTTGCCCGCTGCCATGGCGTGGGATGCAGGCGCCACGCCGATGGCCACCTCGTCGCTCATCGGTGCGCCTGCCAACGGCAGCCGGTGCACCACGATCAACTCAGGGTCGATTGGTCCCATGCAGGCACCCTTCACGCAGTGCGCATCGAACGCTTCCACCGGGCCGGTCGTCTTCTACGGGGCGGTGAGCAATCAAGACGAAGGACTGGCCTTCGTGGAGGGGTCGATGCGTGACACCCTCGGCGGCTACGCCTGCGTCCGTCACCTCGTCGGCGAGTGGTGGGCGTGGCAGAACGCAGGCACCAACTGCCACCTCGGTTACAACTTCGTTCCCGGTCCCGGTTTCTAGTCTCAGACAGGACGTGTGATTGGTATGGGACATCCGAGTTCTGACTCCGGCAAGCGCCTGGTGATTCCGCTCTCGGGTGGGATGTGCCTCCCTGGTGCTGCGATTCGCCCTTCCCTCGGTGGAACGGGACCTTCGGCCCTACCCTCTGGCCCTCGTCCGATGTAGAAATCTGACTACAAGAAGTGCTGCTCTGTGCTGAGGGGAGGAAGGTCCCCAAGGCTCAAGGCGCTCGCTGCCCTGCTGGCTCAACTCGCTGAGAGCCACGGGACGGTCGAGAGACGGTGCAGCTGTGGAGTGACGAGGGGGGAGGGGCAGTGATGTCGACGACAACATCCACGCACACGCGCTACGAGCACCCGATCGCGCAGGTCGATCACGGGCAGCTCGAGTACCGGGACCTGATGGTCACCCGAGCGGGGAAGGCCTGGTTCGTCGAGATGGTCGATCGTCCCGATGACATGATCGACATCTTCACAACTGCCGCCGACGCCCTGGCTGAGATCGACCGCGTCCTCGACCGGCGCGAGCGCCATCGGAAGGGGAGAATCCTCAACCAGGCCCGCGAGCTGCTGACCTCGGGCTGGGCCACCACCACGTTGCTCAGGCACCCCGACTGCGCCGACTGCATCCAGCTGACCGAGGAAGGGGCACTCTTCTTGGAGGTCAACGACCTGCGCACCTCGGTGGTCACACTCTCCGACGGCCCGCACGTGGCCCGCACCGAGCGCGCCGACCACCCGGGGGGCGTCTGGGTCGAGGTCGCCTGCCTACTCCAGGATCTCCCCCAGTAGGCCATCGCTCGGGTCGAGGACGATGCCAACACTTTGAACAGGATGCAGTCACTCCTCGAGAATCAGCGCGAGTTCAAGTGGCACCTTCACGTCCACAGGAATCCTGTCGGCTCGTGCGAAACCTGGCGCAGGGCGGTGTCCCCGAAGTGCTGCACGGAGCCGGCAGTCTGTGACGCGCTCTCGATCTACTGAAAGGAAGAGGCGACTAGCACTCCCGAAACTATTGAGGACCAGCCAGACGGCCGCGGACCCTCAGATCAAGTGTGATTGATAGGTGACTCCTGCTCGATCCACCTGATCACCCCGCCGGCCGGAGCCTTATTTGAAGTTGACGTCGATGTCAATTCTGGCTATGCTCTCGATGCTGCTAACCAGCCACCCGCGACGGAGGTACTCATGTCCGATTTGACCATCGATTTCCCAATCTTCGATGCCGATAACCACTTCTACGAGACGACGGACTCGTTCACGAAGTTCCTGCCGGCCGAGTACCAGGGCCTGATCAAGTACGTGCAGGTGAACGGGCGCGACAAGCTCGCCGTCCGCAACGTCATCTCGGACTACATCCCGAACCCCACCTTCAAGGTCGTGGCCCGCCCGGGCGCCCAGGAGGACTACTTCAAGAACGGCAACCCCGAGGGCAAGTCCCGCCGGGAGATCCTCGGTAAGCCGATATCCGCCCCCGACGCCTTCTTCGAGCCAGGCGCCCGCCTCAAGCTCATGGACGAGCAGGGCGTCGACCGCTCGCTCATGTGGCCCACCCTGGCCAGCGTGCTCGAGGAGCGCCTGCCCGACGACCCGGAGGCCACCCACGCCGTGGTCCACGCGCTCAACCAGTGGATGCACGAACACTGGAGCTTCAACTACGAGAACCGCATCTTCTCGACGCCGGTCATCACGCTCCCGATTGTGAGCGAGGCGATCAAGGAGCTCGACTGGTTGGTCGAGCGGGGCGCCAAGATCATCCTCATCCGTCCCGCCCCGGTCCCGGGCTACAAGGGCTACCGCTCCATGGCGCTACCTGAGTTTGACCCCTTCTGGGCCAAGGTCGCCGAGTACGACATCACCGTCGGCCTGCACTCGTCGGACGACGGTCTCCAGCGCTACTACAACCTGTGGGAGGGCGAGGCCAGCGAGCACCTGCCCTTCAAGACCCCCTCGGCCTTCCTGGACATCATGCATACCCAGAGCCGCGGGATCTTCGACACGGTGGCGTCGCTCATCGGCCACGGGCTGCTCTCGCGCTTCCCTTCGCTTCGGATCCTGCCGGTGGAGAACGGCTCGAGCTGGGTTCGGCCGCTGCTCGAGGCGCTCAGGCGCTCCTACCACCTGAACCCGACGTTCTACGCCGAGGACCCGGTCATGGTGCTCAAGCGGAACGTCTGGGTCCACCCCTTCATCGAGGACGATCCGATCGGGCTGATCAAGCTCATCGGCGCCGACCGCGTCTGCTTCGGCTCAGATTTCCCGCACCCGGAGGGCCTCGCTGACCCCGTCTCCTACGTGAAGGACCTCGAGGGCCTTCCCCACGACGACATCGCCAAGATCATGGGCGGCAACCTCGCCCAGATCATGAAGGTGGCCGCCTAGCGGATCGACGCGCAGAGCCGCCGAGATGACGCCGCCGTATCTGCTCCGCGGAGGCGGCGGCGTCATCTCGGCAGAGGGCGACAGAGTCTCTGGATCGACCGTGGCGCCAAGCATCACGGAGATCGAAAGCCCCTGGCTGAGCACGAAAGGAGACAGCCGTGACCGTGACCTCGGAGTCCGACCTGAAGCAGACTCGATCTCGCTCCCGCAAGGGGGAGGCGACGCGTGCCCGGCTTCTGCGCGCCGCCAAGGAGACCTTCGAGGAGGACGGTTTCCTCGATGCTCGCATCTCTGACATCTCGGAGCGCGCCGGGCTCTCCCACGGCTCCTTCTACACCTACTTCAACTCGAAGGAGGAGGTCTTCCGCGAGATCGCGCTCGAGGTCGAGGAGCGGCTGAGCGCACCCTTGAGCGACGTCATCCTCTCGCAGGGCTCGCGCACCACGCCGCACGACCGTATCCGCGAGGCCGTGCGCCGGCACCTCGAGGCCTACCAGCGAGAAGCGAAGATAATGGGTGTCATCGAGCAGGTCTCGAGACACGATGAGCTGCTCCGCGCCACCCGCCTCGAGTGGCGAGAGCGAACCCAGCGACTCGTAGCGGAATCGATCAGCCAGCTCCAGCGGCACGGGCTCTGCGACCTCCGGCTCGACCCCGTGATCGCCTCCGCCGTCCTGGGCGCCATGACCGAGCGCTTCCCCGAGATGTGGCTCTCCGAGGGGCTCCTCGACTGCCGATTCAATGACGGGGTAGAGCAGCTGACGATCATGGTCTTGAACGCTCTGGGCCTGCACGAGGACCGTGGCGGCAGCGCG
>JADGOD010000091.1 GCA_017883125.1 Acidimicrobiales bacterium | reverse complement strand
GAGGGCGAGCTGCACACGAGACATGGCGACATCCTTTAGATTGATAAGTATCAATGAATAGTATGCACAACTCATCGATAGATGTCAATGTAACTGGAGGTCAAGATGGCGAGCGAGGTCACCGTGCCCGAGATCCTCTGCTGTCCGGCGATCCCCGGCCATGCGCTGACCGAGGATGACGCCGCAGACCTGGCCGGTGTGCTCGCCGCGCTCAGCGATCCGGTTCGCCTGCGGATCTTCTCGATCGTGGTCAACGAGGGCGAGGTGTGCAGCTGCACCCTCGAAGGTCCGCTCGGCAAGAGCCAGCCGACGATCTCCCACCACACCCACAAGCTGGCCGCGGCCGGCCTGATCGTCGGTGAGAAGAGGGGACGCTGGATGTGGTGGCGTGCGGTGCCCGAGCAGCTCGTCGCGCTGCGGGCGGCCCTCGGAGAGCTCAGCTCCGCGAGCACCTGAACTCGTCGCGCCACCGCGAGGGGTCGGAGATTCTGATCCGGCTCTTACGCACAGCCTTCTGGGCTCTTAACTCGGTCCGGCACAGTGGAACTGCTGGAGGAGACGCCACCAGTAGCTGAACAGAGGAATCCACCATGGCCCCCAAGTCCACCCGAATCCGCACCTGGCTCATCACCTCAGCGGTCGTCGCTGGCGCCGGTCTGGGCACCGCTGGCATCGCCTCGGCGGCCTCCACCGCCTCGACGAACGGTACGTCTTCTCCTTCATCCACGACTGCTCCGCCGACTGGCAGCGCTCCTGGCAGTGCCGCCCCCGCCGGCGACCCGGCAGCCATGGCGCACGGTCCAAACGAGACCGTCCTGACCGGCTCTGACCTTGCGAGCGCGACCGACGCCGCCAAGGCCGCCGTGTCCGGGGCGACCGCCGTGCGCGCCGAGACCGACTCGGCCGGCTCGGCCTTCGAGGTCCACATGAAGAAGTCCGACGGCACCTTCGTGACGGTGAAGCTGGACTCGTCCTTCAAGGTCACCTCGACCGACCAGGGCTTCGGTCCCGGACCCGCCGGCAGCCCTGCTCCTGACGGTCAGGCGCCTGCTTCAGGCACCACCACCAACTAGGAGACTGTTGTTCTTCTCGAAACTCTTCGAGAATCGCTGCGGAAATGGGATGGCGGGTTCAAGGGGTCCGCCGAGATGGAGATAGGGCCTTACGGACGATCCTGTGCGGAGGTTGAATTGTGTCCTCCCGGCGAACTCCAATACGACAACAGTCTCCTAGTCCCTCCAAGGACCATCGACAGCCCCACGCCCTCCCCACCGGGTGGACGTGGGGCTGTCGATGTCATGGGTGCCCCCTCGAGCACCCGGTGATCCAGGGTGTCTGGTCGCCGAGCGACCTTCCCGGACCCCTCAGAGCACCAGGAACCGCCTGTCGCCACCCGATGGGCAATTAGGTTTGACCTTCGTATGAAGACTCTCTTTGTCATCTTCTCGCTGCTCCTTGCCGCGATGGCCACCATGTCGGCGGTCGCCGACTTCCGCGGCCTCCCGCAGGTGAAGGATCTGATGAAGCGCCTGGGCTACCGACCCGGCTTCGAGCGGGCGCTCGGGGTGATCAAGATCACCGGCACCGCAGGCCTCCTGATCGGGCTCGGTGTCCACGGGATCGGGGTGGCCGCTGCCATCGGGTTCCTCCTCTACTTCGTGCTCGCTCTGAGAGCCCACCACTCCATCGGCGACTCGCTCAAGGACTCGGGCCCTGCGATCGGCATCGGTACGCTGAGCGCTCTGACCGCTCTGACCGGGGTGCTCTCCTAGCCGCAGGACTCTCCGGGGCGACGAGCCCCGCAGGTACACTTCTGGCGCACGGAGGCAGAGGGGGCAATGTGGAGCCTGGCAGTTCGGCGTTGAGCATCCAGGAGTCGCTCTATCCCGGGCTGACCTGCTTCGGGTGCGGGCACGCCAATCCCGACGGGCTCCACCTTCGCAGCTATCGCGATGGTGACGTCACCGTGGCGACCTTCATCCCGGCAGCGGCCCACGACAACGGATTCGGCTTCCTCAACGGAGGGGTCATCTCAACCGTGCTCGACTGCCACACCGCAGCGGTCGTGCTGTGGGAAGCGGATAAGCGCGCCTGGAAGGCGGACGAGGGAGCTCCCATTCCCTTCATCACCGCGGGCTTCGATGTGCGATTCGTGCGGCCGACGCCGCTCGGCCCGGCACTGTCACTCAGAGCCGAGCCCGTGGAGATCTCCGAGACGACGATCGTCGTCAGCGCCGAGCTCCGCCTCGAGAACAAGACACGCGCCACGATGCGCGCCACCTGGCGGCGGTTCCACCCCCGCTGACCTGGGTAGCGAGCGCTCCGGGGGGACCTGGTGACGACCGCTCGCCGCTCCCGTGCGATCGAGGGGTGCCGGACGGACCGGCGGCGTGGCCGTGACGTGGCCGTCTCCCTCGTGCGCGGGATCGTCCAGGGGAGGGGTATGCGGCCTTGATCGGACCTGGGGTGCGTAAAATACTTCCACGACATGACGGTTCGACGGCGATCCCATGGCTTCGATCTTCGAGGGATCTCTGGGGGGTCATCGCCAGTGGCCACCGCCTCGTCATCGTCACGATCACTCCCTGAGGGCAGCGACCTCCGAGGAGCCGCCATGCGTGCGGTCCGAGATGGCGCTCGCCGCCGTGCGGTTGCCGTGAGGCCTGCGGCCCTGATCTCGAAGGCGCCGGACCGTTGAGGCACGGACGGCGCATCTGGGCGGTTGCGGCGGTGATCATGGTCGTCGTCGGTTGCCTGGCGTCGGTGCTCGGAGCCGTGGTCTTGGCGCGCAACGACGCCCAGCGGTCGCGCCAATCCCTGGCCGTCACCTCGAAGTCGATCTCCTCGAGGCTGAGTCTGGTGCTCCAGCAGGAGAACGATCTCGTGACCAGCACGAAGGCGTTCGTCATGACGAACCCGGATGCGACGAACACCGACTTCTTGAGCTGGGTCAGCTCGATGCAGATCAAGGATCGCCACCCGGAGGTCCGTCTGGTGGGATTCGTCGCTGCCGTCCGGCCCGCAGAGCTTCCCGGGTTCGCCGCTCGGATCCTCGCTGATCCGCCGGTACCTCTGACGCCTGGACAGCCCTACCTGGTCACCCCCGGAGCATCTCGCCCCTTCTACTGCCTCAGTGAGCTCGACTACACCAACGGTGGGCTGGTTCCGCCTCTCAGCTTCGACATCTGCTCGGTATACCCGTTGACGAAGCTCGACACGTTCATCTCGGGGAGCACCTACGTCCCCTACGTCAGCGGAAAGACGACCTACGTGGGGGTCGGACTGCCCCTCTATCCCGGTGGTGTGGTGCCGGCCACCGCCCAAGCTCGCAGCGACGCGTTCCTTGGCTTCGTCGGCTTGACGGTGTCCCCGAGCTTCATCGTGCAGAAGGCCGTGGTCGGACATAAGGGCAACGCGGCGGTGTTCCGCTATGGCTCCGGCGCCTCCAAGCTCGCCGTCAGGGCAGGCTCGGCCCCGGCGGGAGCGGGATCGACGACGGTCGATCTCCACAACGGATGGAACGTCGAGGTCTTCGGGGCGGTGTCCGGGTCCGGGATACTGGCCAACGCCGATTCGATCGTCCTGCTGCTGCTCGGGATCCTGATCAGCCTGCTGCTCGGGATCCTGATCTTCGTGCTGGGCACCAGCCGCTCTCGGGCTCTCGAGCTGGTGGACGAGCGCACCGAAGATCTCCACCACCTGGCCCTGCACGATCCGCTCACCGGGCTGCCTAACCGGGCCCTGATCCTCGACCGAATCGAGCAGATGCTGGCCCGGTCCCGCAGGGAGAACACCCCGGTGGCGGTCCTGTTCTTGGACCTCGATGACTTCAAGGACATCAACGACACCCTGGGCCATGCCGCCGGCGACCAGCTGCTGATCGAGGTGGGCGCCAGGCTGGCTGCGGCGGTGCGCGAAGAGGACACCGTCGGGCGTCTGGGGGGTGACGAGTTCGTGCTCCTCGCGGAGGGCGCCTCGCTGGCCGATGGGGCCGAGGTGGTGGCCGATCGGGTCCTCGACGTGCTGATCCCCCCGTTCCAGATAGCGGGCAGCGACGTGCCCCTCACCATGTCGGCCAGCATCGGGATCGCCGACGGTGGCCGGTCGACGGCCGGCGAGCTGCTGCAGAACGCCGACATCGCCCTCTACCAGGCCAAGGAGGCCGCCAAGCGGTGCGCGGTGGTCTTCGTCCCTGCGATGCAGGAGGTCGTCGACGATCACCGTCAGCTCGAGGTCGACCTCCTCGCCGCCCTCAGGGAGGACCAGTTCTTCCTCCTCTACCAGCCCACCATCGATCTCGCTTCGGGGGTCTTCACCGGTGTCGAGGCGCTGCTGCGCTGGCGTCATCCGACCCGGGGGGTGAT
>JADGOD010000016.1 GCA_017883125.1 Acidimicrobiales bacterium | reverse complement strand
CTCGGCGAGCAGGGTCAAGGCGGCCAGACCGGGATCCGCTCAAGGTGTAGAAGGGTCGCCTGGCTCAGGCGGTACCCTCTCAGTGGCGATCAGTGCGCCAGGAGGAAGAACGCCATGACCGAAACGCCAACGAAACTCACCCAAGAGACCCACGACCGGCTCTCGGCCGAGCTCGAGGATCTCACCACCCGCGGGCGGATCGAGATCGCCCAGGCCATCGAGTCGGCTCGTGCCCTTGGAGACCTCTCCGAGAACGGTGACTACCACGCGGCAAAGGACTCCCAGGGCAAGATGGAGGCCCGAGTCCGCCAGCTCCAGGCGCTGCTCAAGAGAGCTGAGATCGTCGAAGCTGGCGGAGCTTCCGGAGTCGTCGCAGAAGGCTCCGTGGTGACGCTCCGCTACGAAGGTGACGATGACGACGACACCCAGGACTACTTCGTCGGATCGATCGAGGAGCGCCAGGGAGACCTCCCCGTCGCCTCGCCCACGGCACCGCTTGGTGCAGCCCTGCTGGGCAAGGTTGTGGGCGACGTCGTCGAGTACAAGGCCCCCGGTGGAATGCTGAAGGTCGAGATCTTGAGGATCGGATCGTGAGCCCCAAGACACTGTCAGAGAAGGTTTGGGACGCCCACCTCGTCCACCAAGCTGCCGGAGAGCCGGACCTGATCTTCATCGACCTCCACCTCGTCCACGAGGTCACCTCGCCCCAGGCGTTTGACGGGCTGCGCCTGGAGGGCCGGACCGTCCGCCACCCGGAGCTCACCATCGCCACGGCCGACCACAACGTGCCGACGATCGACATCGACAAGCCGGTGGCCGACCCCGTCTCGGCCACCCAGCTCGAGACCCTGAACGCCAACACCGCCGAGTTCGGGATCACCTGCTACCCGATGGGCGACCCCAACCAGGGCATCGTTCACGTGATCGGACCCGAGCTCGGGCTCTCCCAGCCGGGGATGACGATCGTCTGCGGCGACAGCCACACCTCGACCCATGGCGCCTTCGGTGCTCTGGCCTTCGGGATCGGCACCAGCGAGGTCGAGCACGTGCTCGCCACCCAGACGCTCCCCCAGCAGCCGCCAAAGTCCATGGCCATCGAGGTCGAGGGCGAACTTCCCCCCGGCGTGACCGCCAAGGACATCGTGCTGGCCATCATCGGCGAGATCGGGACCGGCGGAGGCGTCGGCCACGTGCTCGAGTACCGAGGAGGCGCCATCCGCTCGCTGTCGATGGAAGGTCGGATGACGGTCTGCAACATGAGCATCGAAGCCGGCGCCCGGGCCGGGCTCATCGCTCCCGACGAGACCACTTTCGAGTACCTCAAGGGCCGTGAGCATGCGCCCGACGGTGCCGCCTGGGAAGAGGCGGTCGCCTACTGGCGCACGCTTCCCACCGACGAAGGGGCGGTCTTCGACCGTGTGGTGACCATCGACGCCTCCACCATCGCCCCCGGCGTCACCTGGGGCACCAACCCCGCACAGGTCACCCAGATCGGCGGTTCGGTCCCCGACCCGACGTCGTTCGGCACCGAGAACGAGCGCGACTCTGCGGCCCGGGCCCTTGAGTACATGGGCCTCACCGCCGGAACCCTGATCCGCGACATCCCAGTCGACACCGTCTTCCTGGGCTCGTGCACGAACTCCCGCATCGAAGACCTCCGGCTCGCCGCGTCGATCCTCGACGGTCGCCATGTGGCTCCCGGCATGCGAGCCCTCGTCGTCCCGGGCTCGCACCGGGTCAAGAACCAGGCCGAAGCCGAGGGTCTCGATGCCATCTTCACCGCCGCCGGCTTCGAGTGGCGCGAGCCAGGTTGCTCGATGTGCTTGGCGATGAACCCCGACAAGCTCGCTGTCGGTGAGCGAGCGGCGTCAACCTCGAACCGTAACTTCGAAGGCCGCCAGGGTCGGGGGGGCCGCACACACCTGGTCTCCCCTGCCGTCGCTGCCGCCACGGCCATCGTCGGCCGCTTCGCATCCCCGGAGGACCTTGACCGATGAAGCCCGTCACCGTAATCACCGGCCGCGCCGTGCCGCTCGACCGATCCGACGTCGACACCGACCAGATCATCCCTTCGGACTGGCTCAAGCGAGTCGAGAGGACGGGCTTCGGAGCAGGTCTCTTCAGCGAGTGGCGCGATGACCGCTCCTTCGTGTTCAACCAGCCTGAGTACCAGGGGGCGACGATCCTGATCGCCGGGCCCAACTTCGGGACCGGCTCGTCCCGCGAACACGCGGTCTGGGCGCTCACCGACTACGGCTTTGAAGCGGTCATCTCTCCCCGGTTTGCTGACATCTTCCGCAACAACTGCACCAAGCAGGGACTGGTCCCCGCCCAGGTCGACGCCGATCTCGGTCGCCAGCTCCTCGACGCCGTCTCCGCTGATCCGACCCTCGAGATCACCATCGACGTCGCTCGGGGGACCATCGAGGTCCCCGCTCTCGGGATCACCGCAACGTTCCCGCTCGACCCGTTCACCCGCGACCGGTTCCTCAACGGATGGGACGACATCGGCCTCACGCTGCGTCACGAATCCGAGATCGAGTCCTACGAGGCGAAGCGGCCGACCTTCTACCCGACCACTCGCTAGAGGCCTCACCGCTGCGAGCGGTCAGGCCTCCGGGTTGATCCGGTACTTGACCCAGCCTGAGAATCGGGACGCGCCGATGCTCTCGTAGAGGGCGATCGCGTCGTCGTTCCAGTCCAGGACCTCCCACTCCAGCCTTCCGGGACTCCTGAGACGCAGCGCCTCGAGGAGGGCCCGGGCCACCCCGCGTCGGCGGAACGCATCGTTCACGAAGAGGTCCTCGAGCCAGATACCTTCTCGACCGAGGAAGGTCGAGAAGGTCGGGACGAAGAGCGCCAGCCCCGCCACCTCGCCGTCGACCTCGGCGATCAGCACCTTGGCGACCGAAGCCGGGCCGAAGAGCGCGTCTCGGTAGTCCTCGACGGTTGCGACGAACTGGTCATCGAGCTTCTCGAAGGCGGCCAGCTGGCGCGCCAGCCCCCAGATCGTGGCGAGGTCTCGCTCGACGGCGTCGCGAACCGTGACCGAGCTCACCGAATCCGGTTGGCTGCCGAGATGACGGCCTGGAGGGACGCATCGAGGATGGAGGAGTCCATGCCGACGCCCCACCACGACTCGCCCTCGGCGTTCTGCGCCTCGACGTAGGCGACCGCTGACGCCGCTGCGCCCTGCGTGAGGGCGTGCTCCGAGTAGTCCTTGACCTCGAAGGAGATGCCGAGCTCGGCCTTGAGGGCGGCAACCATGGCGTCGATCGGGCCGTTGCCCTCCCCCTTGACCGTCATGTGCTCGCCGTTGGTCAGGAGCTGGGCGAAGACCGTCGTGCGCCCGTTCCCCGTGGTCACCTCGCTGGAGAGGAGCCGGATCGAGGCATCATCGGCGAGGTAGGTGTCCTCGAAGACATCCCACATCTCACCAGACTTGATCTCCGATCCGCTGTCCTCGGCGATCTTCTGGATCTTCTTCGAGAACTCCACCTGCAGGCGGCGGGGCAGGTCGAGGCCGTGCTCGGCGTCCATCAGATAGGCCACGCCTCCCTTGCCGGACTGGCTGTTGACCCGGATGATCGCCTCGTAGCTGCGGCCCGTGTGCTTCGGGTCGATGGGCAGGTACGGCACCTCCCAGGCCTCGTACTCGCTCCCGATGGCCGTCATCCCCTTCTTGATGGCGTCCTGGTGGGAGCCGGAGAATGCCGTGTAGACGAGGTCCCCGGCGTAGGGATGGCGCGGGTGGACTGGGAGGCGGTTCGCCCACTCGGCGATCCGTCGAACCTTGGTGATGTCGCCGAGCGCGAGCTCAGGGTCGATTCCCTGGGAGAAGAGGTTGAGCGCCACGGTGACCACGTCGACGTTCCCGGTCCGCTCCCCGTTCCCGAAGAGCGTGCCCTCGACCCGGTCAGCTCCGGCCAGCACGCCGAGCTCCGCGGCACCCACGGCGGTGCCTCGGTCGTTGTGTGGGTGCAGGCTCAGGATGATCGAGTCACGGTTCTTCACCGTGCGCAAGAACCACTCGATCACGTCGGCGTAGAGGTTCGGCGTGTAGTGCTCGACGGTGGCGGGCAGGTTGAAGATCATGGGCCGCTCAGGGGTCGGCTCGATGACGTCCATCACCGCTTCGCAGATCTCGACGGTGAACTCCGGCTCGGTCCCGGTGAAGCTCTCCGGGGAGTACTCATAGGTCACCTCGGTGCCGGCCAGCGTGGGCTCGAGCTCCTTGCACAGGCGCGCACCGGTCGTGGCGATGTTGATGATGCCCTCCTGATCGAGGGCGAAGACGACGCGTCGCTGGAGCGTCGAGGTCGAGTTGTAGAAGTGGATGATCGCGCTCTTGGCCCCGACGAGCGATTCGTAGGTCCGGCGGATCAGGTCTTCGCGGCACTGGGTGAGCACCTGGATGGTGACGTCGTCGGGTATCCGCCCCTCCTCGATGATCTGGCGGACGAAGTCGAAGTCGGTCTGCGAGGCGGCCGGAAAGCCGACCTCGATCTCCTTGAACCCCAGCTCGACCAGCAGGTCGAACAAGGCGAGCTTGCGCTCAGAGTCCATCGGATCGATGAGGGCCTGGTTGCCGTCCCTCAGGTCGACGCTGCACCACCGCGGCGCCTTCGTCAGCTGCTTCTCCGGCCAGGTCCGGTCAGGGAGCGAGAGCGGAAGGACAGGTCGGTAGAGCTCGTGGGGCATCCCCCCGGTCGTCTGCGGACTGTTTGTAGCCATCTCTCTCACTTCCTTGGTCACTCTGCCTGATCACCATGAGCTGTCGCCCACCTGAGTCCGCCCAACAAAAAACCCCCTGGCCACGAAGGCACAGGAGGTAGAAGGGCGAGCGCAGTGTGGCGCTCGCCGCTAGGTAAGCAGGAGAGTGTCGTTGATGATCACCATTTGCCTTCCATGCTAACGGCTCGGTCTGGATTGTCAACACCACTGGCTACGATTGAGCCCATGGGACGCACCTTCCGACTTCTTCTGACCCTCGCCCTCATCGGGCTGGTGGCCTTCGCCGTCGCCCGGCTCCGGGCCTCACGGGCCCCTGAGGCCGCTCTGGGCGGCTCAGAGCCGCTCCGGGGAAGCCTCGACACCTGGCCCGAGGTCCCGGCGAAGAACGTCGCCTGAACCCAGCGCTCGCCTCGCCGCCAGGGTGCGGTCGACCTAGAGGCTGATGCGGTGGATCTCCGAGATCCCCGCCTGCGCGACGAGCTCCTCGAGCACGGCGTCGGGGGTGGCGATGTCGGTCGACAGGACCATCAGCGCCGTGCCGTCGTCCTTGTTCGGTCCGACTGCCATCGAGGAGATCGAGATGCCGGCGGCGCCCAGGCGGGTGCCGATCACGCCGATCATCCCCGGTCGGTCGTCGTTGCGGCAGACGAGCATGTGCGCGGCCGGGGGCACCTCGACGGGGTGACCGTCGACGTTGACCACGCGGGGCTCGATCTTGGTGCCGACGCCGGCCAGCGTGCCCGACACGCTGTGCTCCGCTGACCGCACGGTGATCAGGTTGACGTAGTCGTGGCTCGTGATGGTCGACGTCTCTTCGATCTCAAGACCACGGCTCGCCGCCAGGGCGGGGGCGTTCACGTAGCTCACAGGCTCGTCGGTCGTTGAGCCGAGGAGGCCCTTGAGGATCGACAGGGTCAATATCCCTGTACCCGACCCGGCGAGCTCGCCTTGGTAGGTGATCTCGATCTGCGAGGGATTGGACTCCAGCAAGCCACCGAAGAACCGGCCCAGCTGCTCGGCGAGACCCATGAATGGGCGGACGGCCTCAGAGACGTCACCCGCCGCCACGTTCACGGCGAAGGGGACGAAGTCCCCGGCGAGCGCCAGCTCGACCTGCTCGGCGATGGTGGCCCCGGCCTTGTCCTGGGCCTCGGCTGTCGACGCCCCGAGGTGCGGCGTGACGATGACGCTCTCGAGCTCGAAGAGCGGCGACTCGGTCGTCGGCTCCGTGGCGAAGACGTCGATGCCCGCCCCGGCGACCCGACCGGAGCGCACTGCGTCGGCGAGGTCCGCCTCGACGATGATGCCGCCGCGTGCGGTGTTGATGATCCTGATACCCGGCTTGCATTTCTTGAGCATCTCGGCGTCAAGGAGACCCATGGTCTCCTTGGTCTTGGGAAGGTGGATCGTGATGAAGTCCGACTCGCCCAGGACCTCGTCGAGGCTCATGAGCTCGACGCCCATATGACGCGCCCGATCGGCCGAGATATATGGGTCATAGGCCACAAGCCGCATTCCGAAGGCCAGTGCTCGCTGGGCCACCAGAGCGCCGATGCGCCCCAGGCCGATCACGCCGAGGGTCTTCTGGTAGAGCTCGACACCCTCCCACTTGGACCGCTCCCACTTGCCGGCGATGAGGGCCGCGTGAGCCTGGGGGATGTTGCGGGCCTGGGAGAGCAAGAGCGCCATGGCCTGCTCGGCGGCCGAGACGATGTTCGACTGAGGGGCGTTGACGACCATGACACCGAGCTCGGTGGCCTTGGTCACGTCGACGTTGTCGAGCCCGATCCCTGCTCTGCCGACCACGACCAGGTCCTTGCCGGCCTCGAGGACCTCAGGGGTCACCGTGGTGGCGGAGCGGATGATGAGGGCATGGGCGCCCACGATCGCCTCGAGCAGCTCCTCTGGAGAGAGCCCGAGCTGGACGTCGACCTCGTGGCCGGCCGCGGTCAGACGGTCGAGGCCGGGCTGGGCGATCTTCTCAGTGACAAGGACTCGGGACACAGGACTCCTTCAGATGTGGGGGGCTCTCGGTGATTCTACGAGCCGGTGCAGGACTAGCCCGCGTCGGCGAACAGGGACTTGAGGCGTGAGACGCCCTCGATCAGGTCCTCGTCCCCAAGAGCGTACGAGAGCCGGAAGTGCCCGGGTGCTCCGAAGGCCTCACCCGGCACGAGTGCGACCTTGACCTCGTCGATCACGATCTCGGCGAGCTCGGCGCTGGTCGCTGCCACCCGGCCGCGAATCGAGCGACCAAGGAGGCCTGTCACGTTGGGGAAGCAGTAGAAGGCGCCGCGGGGCACCCCGGTGGTGACGCCGTCGATCTCGTTGAGCATCGAGACCATCGTCCGGCGGCGTCGGTCGAAGACCACACGCATCTCGTCGACCGCCGTCAGATCACCCGAGACCGCAGCGAGGGCGGCGCGCTGGGAGATGTTCCCGACGTTGGAGGTGATTTGGGACTGGAGGTTCGTCGCCGCGGTGATGACGTCAGGGGGGCCAATCATCCAGCCGACTCGCCATCCGGTCATCGCGTAGGTCTTCGCCACCCCATTGACGACGACCCAGCGGTCGCCGAGGGCGGGGACCCTGGCGGGCATCGAGCACAGCTCGGCGCCGTCGTAGAGGAGGTGCTCGTAGATCTCGTCCGCCAGGACCCAGACGCCCCGCTCGGCCGCCCAGGCGCCGATGGCATCGATCTGCGCGGGGTCGTAGACCGCGCCGGTGGGGTTCGACGGCGAGCAGAAGACCAGCACCTTGGTCTGAGGTGTCCACGCCGCCTCGAGCTGATCGACCGTGACGCAGAAGCCTGTGGACTCGTCGGTCGGGATGCTCACCGGGACCCCGCCGACCAGCGCGGCGGACTCGGGATACGTCGTCCAGTAGGGAGCGGGCACGATGACCTCATCGCCCGGATCGATCAGGGCGGCGAAGGCGTTGGCGATGGCGTGCTTGCCACCATTGGCGATCAGCACCTGGCTGGCGTCCACGACGAGGCCAGAGTCGCGCCTGGTCTTGACCGCCACCGCCTCACGCAGCTCAGGGAGGCCGGCGGCGGGGGTGTAGCGGTGGTTCTTGGGGTCCTGGCACGCCTCGACGGCGGCGGCCACGATGGCGGCGGGGGTGGGGAAATCAGGCTCACCGGCCCCGAAGCCGATCACGTTCTCGCCGGCAGCCTTGAGAGCCTTGGCTCTGGAATCCACGGCCAGGGTGGCCGAGGGCTGGAGGGCGCTCAAGAGCGCAGAGACGCGGCGGTCAGCGGCGGTTCCAGGAGAGGTCGTCACGAGTGCAATGATTCCACACGTGCCCGATACTCCGAACATCAAGATCCCGGAAGCTCTCCTCCCGAAGGACGGGCGCTTCGGCGCCGGCCCCTCCAAGGTGCGTCCAGAGCAGCTCGAAGCGCTCGTCAGGGACGCTCCTCACTACCTCGGGACCAGCCACCGCCAGAAGCCGGTCAAATCCATGGTGGGTCGAGTCCGCGACGGCCTCAGCGATCTGTTCACCCTTCCCGACGGCTACGAGGTGCTCCTGAGCAACGGTGGGACGACGGGCTTCTGGGACGCCGCCACCTTCGGTCTCATCGAGCGTCGGAGCCAGCACCTCCACTTCGGAGAGTTCTCGTCCAAGTTCGCCATTGCCGCCAAGGATGCCCCTCACCTTGAAGACCCCGAGGTCATCAAGTCCGACCCGGGCACCCACCCCCTCCCGGTGGCCAACGCCGACGTCGACGTCTACGCCCTCACCCACAATGAGACCTCGACTGGCGTCTCGATGGCCATCAAGCGCCCCGAGGGCGCTGCCCGTCCCTCTGAGGGAGGCGGGCTCGTCGCCGTCGACGCCACATCGGCCGCCGGTGGGCTGCGCGTGGATCCCAACGAGTTCGACTGCTACTACTTCGCCCCGCAGAAGTCCTTCGCCTCCGACGGCGGGCTCTGGCTGGCGCTCTGCTCACCGGCCGCGATCGAGCGGATGGAGCGGATCGCCGCCTCGGACCGCTGGGTGCCCGCGTTCTTCGACCTCAAGACGGTGATCGACAACTCCCGCCAGAACCAGACGTACAACACCCCTGCGCTGGCCACGATCCACCTGCTGGCAAGCCAGATCGAGTGGATGAACCAGAACGGCGGACTTGAGTGGACGACGTCGCGCTGCGATCGCTCCGCCGAGATCCTCTACTCGTGGGCTGACCAAAGCGGCTTCGCCAGGCCGTTCGTCGAGATCGAGAATCAGCGCAGCCACGTCATCGGCACCATCGACTTCGTCGATGCTGTCGATGCAGCGGTGATCGCCTCGGTGCTCCGTGCCAACGGGATCGTCGATACCGAGCCCTACCGCAAGCTCGGCCGCAATCAGCTGCGGATCGCCATGTTCCCGGCGATCGACCCCGACGACGTCGCTGCTCTCTGTGGTGCGATCACCCACGTCGTGGGGGCGTTGGCCTAGGACAAGCGAATTCGGACGACCTCAGGCACCCGACGTATCCTGGACGCTCTGCTTGCCTGCGGTAACGAACTGCATCATGTTACGCAGCTCGGCACCGACATTCTCGATCGGGTGCTCCTTGCCCTCGGCCTGTAGGCGCATGTACTCGGTGCGGCCCGTTCGGTTCTCGGCGATCCACTCATCAGCAAATTGGCCTTCTTGGATCTCGCCGAGAATGTAATTCATCTCGGCGCGAACCGCCTCGTTGATCACGCGGGGTTCGCGGGTCAGGTCTCCGTACTCTGCGGTGCCCGAGATCGAGTACAGCATTCCCGCCGTCGAGGACGACCGGCGCGCTGGTCAGCTCGACCAGCTGGCCCGGCGCACCGTCGGCGCTGGTGGCCGCGAGGCACGTCGCCCCAGCGGATCGCCGACACCAGTGCTCGCAGGTCCCGGTGGTGCCCCGGAGGGGCAGGGCGTCTGTCGCCGTCGCCGGCGACCGTCCGCCCCGCCCCTCGAGGAGCTCCAGGCGCCGTCTAACCGAGCGGACTGCCCGCCACGATCGGCACGACGGTGCCCATCACGGTGCTGGAACCAGGAACACCCGCGATCGCTCCCGCGAAGGTGGACTCACCCGGGAGGGTGAACAGCGTCGGCAGGAGGTTGACCTTCGGGAGGCCCGCTGCTGACGGGAAGCCCGCTAGCGACGGGAAGCCCGCTGCTGACGGGAAGCCCGATGCACCGGCATGGAGGCTCCAGTCGACCGACAACGGACTCCCTGAGGACCCACCGATCGTGTCGCCCCCGCTTGAGGTGGGAGCGTTCACGTTCGTCAGCGAGCCGGTGGGCGCGTTCGCGCCGCTCGACGAGCCACCCGGTGAGAGCCCGGCGCTCGCCGAGCTCGATTCGCCAGCCACGGCGCACGTGTTGGCCGAGGCCGCGGCGTGCGATCCGATCACCCAAGCGGCGATCAGGGCCAGGAACATAACGCCGAGGGCGACTGGCGTCGTCCTCTTGGCGCGAAGAATAGAGGTAAACATCAGATTTCTCCTTCAAAGGTAGTTGAGTGGCGAGCGCTTCTGCGCTCGTTCCGATCGGCTCATCGTGAGCCAGTGCTGTGAGATCGGAACCCAGCTACCCCGGTGGAGCGCTCCGCAGGTCGCGGAGGAGTCGTGGACGCGATCGGTTGGTGAGCCACAGGGCGCTCACGAACGCGCCGCCCGCGATCAGGATGCCGCCCGGCGGGAGCCCTCCGGATCCCGTAGACGTCGCCCCGGACAGCACAGCAGACTCCGCCACGCCGGCGGAGCTCGCCAGGAGCTCGGCCAGCGTGGTCAGATCATCCTTGCGCGGCGCAGCCCTCCCGGCCGACGCCCAACTCAGTGCCCGACCTGTCACCGATCGTGGGCGCAGCGACGAAGGCGGCCCGGCGGGCGGGTTCGGGAGCGAGTGGACCTGACCGCTCACGATGCCGACCAGGTTCGATAGATCTACCAGTCCGACGGTGGGGACGGCGGCGAGGAGGCCCGGTCCCACCTGCTGCGTCACGGCTCCGACGAGCTGCGAGGAGTCGCTCGAGATCTGTCCCGCGAGCGTGCCGAGGGGACCATCCGTTGTGGTCGCGCCGAGCGGCGAGAACACAGGCACCAAGCCTGCCTCGGGCGCGGCCTGTGTCAGCGCCGGTGAACCCGCTACAGGTGATGCCAGGCTCACCGGGAGTGCCGGCAGCTCGGAGGCACCTGCCGGGTGTGCCAGCAGAAGGAGGACGACCATCATCGCTGCGGGGATGCCGACCACGAGGAGCGCTGTGCCGACGAGCCGCCGTACTCTCACACGCGGCGCAATGGCACAAGTATCCATCATGTCTCCAAAGTCTACCCAGAATGGAGGCCGGAGCAAGGTCCAAACATTGAAACGAGTTGGAGATCTCGGACCGGCTCGGCCCGCGACCCGCCTGCACGCGGCGACCGTAAGGCGAGAACGCCCCCGGCGCCGCTCGGGCACCTGGGGCGTTGCACGCTCGTCGCCAGCCGGGCTCAGCCGCCCGACGCGTCTTCGACCCGCTGCTTGCCGGCCGTGATGAAGGGCATCATGTCGCGCAGCTCAGCGCCGACCTTCTCGATCTGGTGGGCCTTGCCCTCGGCCTGGAGGCGGTGGTACTCGCCCCGACCGTTGCGGTTCTCAGCGATCCACTCCTCGGCGAACCGGCCATCCTGGATCTCGCCGAGGATGTTCTTCATCTCGGTGCGAACCGCGGCGTTGATCACGCGGGGGCCCCGGGTCAGGTCTCCGTACTCGGCGGTGTCCGAGATCGAGTACCGCATCCCGGCGATCCCCTGCTCGTACATCAGGTCGACGATGAGCTTGAGCTCGTGGAGGCACTCGAAGTAGGCGCTCTCAGGCTGGTACCCGGCGTCGACCAAGGTCTCGAAGCCGGCGGTCACCAGTGCGGTCAGGCCTCCACAGAGGACGACCTGCTCTCCGAAGAGATCGGTCTCGGTCTCCTCGGTGAACGTGGTGTCGAGGACTCCGGCACGGGTCCCCCCGTTGGCGTTGGCGTAGCTCAGCGCGAGGGCGTGGGCGTTGCCGGTGGCGTCCTGGTGGACGGCGACCAGCGAGGGGACGCCGCCACCCTCGGTGTACGTCCGTCGGACCAGGTGTCCGGGTCCCTTCGGAGCAACCATGGTGACGTCGACGCCGGCGGGCGGGACGATCTGGCCGTAGCGGATGTTGAAGCCGTGGGCGAACATCAGCATGTCGCCGTCCTTCAGGTTCGGCTCGATGTGCTCGTCGTAGGCGGCCTTCTGCTCGGTGTCAGGCAGGAGGATCATGATGACGTCGGCTTCCGCCGCCGCCTCGGGGATCGACATGACCTTGAGCCCCGCCTCCTGGGCCTTCTTGATCGAGGTCGATCCCTCACGCAGTCCGACCCGGACGTTCACGCCGGACTCCGAGAGGTTCAGCGCGTGGGCGTGGCCCTGTGAGCCGTAGCCGAGGATCGCGACCTTGCGGGCTTGGATGAGGGAAGGGTTGGCATCCTTCTCGTAGTACAGGGTGGCCATGGTGGAGTCTCCTTAGCTTGGGGCGGTTGTTGCGAATCTTCCAGGGGGCAGTGCTCTAGCGGGAGCGGTCGAGTCGAGGAAGTGCGACGCGTCCGGTCCGTTGGATCTCAGGGGAAGGATACTGCTCGGCCAGGGCCTTCTCGAAGGCGTCGATCGCCGCTGGGGTCCCCGACAACGAGACCGTGACCTGGCTCTCCGAGAAGTCGATGATCGCCGCTCCGGCGTGAGCAACGCTCCGCAGGAGCTCACCGCGGTCAGCCTCGCTCACCGGGACCGTCGCGAGGAGGAGCTCCCGCTCCACCGCCTCGATGGGGGCGAGGTCGCTGATTTCCACGACGTTGATCAGCTTGTCGAGCTGGCCGATGATCTGCTCGAGAGGAGCGGACTCAGCGTCGACGACGATCGTCAGACGGCTGAACCTCTCGGTCTCTTCGGCCGGAGCCACGGCGAGCGAGTAGATGTTGAATCCTCGACGTGAGAAGAGCCCGGCGATCCTCGCGAGGACGCCGGCCTTGTTCTCGACGAGCACCGACAAGATGTGATGGGTCACCGGGGTGTGCTCAGTCGCTCCCAAGAAGGGTTCCGGGGCCATCACGCACCTTCTCTCTGGCTCGGGTGGACCATGATCTCGTCGTTCGATGCCCCGGCAGCCACCATCGGGAAGACCTTCTCCGAGGCGTCCGTGCGGAAGTCGATGACGACGGGGCGATCCTCGATGGAGTTCGCCTTCTCGATGGCAGGGACCACGTCCTCAGGGGTGTCGACCCGGAGCCCGACGCAACCCATCGACTCGGCCCACTTGACGTAGTCAGGCAGATCGGGGCTCAGATAGACCTCGGAGTAGCGCTCTTCGTAGAACATCTCCTGCCACTGGCGGACCATCCCGAGATACGAGTTGTTGAGGATCGCCACCTTGATGGGGATCTCCTCGCTCCGGGCGGTCACCAGCTCTTGGGCCGTCATCTGGAAGCAGCCATCCCCATCGATGGCCCAGACGGTCTTCTCCGGGCGTCCGGCCTTGGCGCCGATCGCCGCCGGGACCGCGAAGCCCATGGTGCCCGCCCCCCCTGAGTTGATCCAGGTGTAGGGGTGGTCGTAGCGCCAGTGCTGGGCCGCCCACATCTGGTGCTGACCGACGCCTGAGACGACGATCGAGTCCTCCGGGCTGTGTGCGGACAGAGCTTCGACGATCCCCTGGGGCTTGAGCGCACCCACGGTCTCGTTCTTGTCGTAGGTCAGCGGGTACCTCGCCCGCCACTCGTCGAGCTGGCTCCACCATGCGGTCCGGTCAGCCTGGACGAGTCCCGCCGATGCCTTGACGAGGTCTTCGATGACGCTCTTGGCGTCGCCGGTGATCCCGACGTCAGGACGACGGACCTTCCCCAGCTCGGCCGGGTCGATGTCGACGTGGATGATCTTGGCGTTCGGTGCGAAGGCGTCGATCTTGCCCGTCACCCGGTCGTCGAACCGTGCGCCCAGCGAGACCAGGAGATCCGACTTCTGGAGGGCGGTGACTGCGGTGTAGTTCCCGTGCATCCCCGGCATCCCGAGGCACTGGATGTGGCTGTCGGGAAACGCGCCGCGGGCCATCAGGGTCGTGACCACCGGCACCCCGGTCAGCTCGGCGAATGCGAGCAGCGCTTGGGAGGCTCGAGCCTTGAGCACGCCACCACCGACGTAGAGCACCGGCCGCTCGGCCTCGGCCAAGAGCGCCGCCGCAGCCGCGATGGCCTGCGGATCGCCCTTGGTCTGAGGGTGGTACCCGGGCAGATCGAGCTCCTCGGGTGCGGGCGGCGCGTGCCACTCCATCAGCGTCTGGGAGAGGTCCTTCGGCAGGTCGACGAGCACCGGGCCTGGACGGCCGGTCGTGGCGATGTGGAAGGCCTCGGCGATGACATCAGGGATGTCGTTGGCATCCTTGAGGAGCCAGTTGTGCTTGGTGATCCCCATGGTGATGCCGGTGATATCGCACTCCTGGAAGGCGTCGGTGCCGATGGAGCCTGTGGCGACCTGTCCGGTGATGACGACCAGCGGGGTGGAGTCCATGTAGGCATTCCCGATCGGGGTGACGGTGTTGGTCGCACCAGGACCCGAGGTCACCATGGCGACACCGGGACGACCCGTGGCCTGGGCGTAGCCCTCAGCCATGTGGCCCGCGCCCTGCTCATGGCGGACGAGCACGTGGCGGATCGTCGAGTCGATGATCGGGTCGTAGACCGGGAGGATCGCTCCACCAGGCAGGCCGAAGATGACCTCGGTCCCTTGATGTTCGAGGCTCTTGATGAGGGCCTGAGCTCCTGTGATCTTCATCTTCTTCGCTCCTCTGCGATGAGGGGTACGTCGGTCGGGGTCCTAAGAAACAAAACGACCTCCCACTGGGGGAGGCCGGAAGGAAGCGCGTGCAGGTATGTGGCGCGCGCTAGCGCAGTACTACAGGAATAGCAGGCTGGAGAAGCGCCATATGCACGAGTTCAATTCTGCCACAACTTCGAGGGTGGTGACAAGAGCGCGCCGAAGCTCGTCGCTCGCCCGATCCGGCGGGTGTGGCTGTCTGGGTGGTCCACCTGCTCCCCCGGTGGGAGCGGGTGGCTCGAGAACCTGCCAGCGAGGCGGACTAGGCCTCGGTGATCGCTCCCCGCTCTGCTCCCGTCACCAGGCGCGCGAACTTGGCCAGGACGCCGGTGGTGTACCGAGGCTCGAACTCCTTGAGCTCGGTTGCCCGACGAGCCAACTCGGCATCGTCGACCATCAGGTCGATGGTGTGGCCCGTCACGTCGATGACGATCCGGTCCCCATCGGCGACGAGTCCGATCGGTCCCCCGGCGACCGCCTCGGGCGCCACATGGCCGATGCAGAAGCCGTGCGTTCCACCGGAGAACCGGCCGTCGGTCACCAGCGCGCAGTCTCCGCCGCGCCCTGCACCCTTCATCGCCCCGGTCACCGCCAGCATCTCGCGCATCCCCGGGCCGCCCTTGGGGCCCTCGTAGCGGATCACCACCACCGTCCCGGGCTCGATCGACCCGGCGAGGATGGCGTCCATCGCAGCCGCTTCGCCGTCGAAGACCCGAGCGGGGCCGTCGAAGAGGAGCGTGTCGATGCCGGCGACCTTGACCACCGAGCCCTTCGGAGCCAGCGACCCGGTGAGCACGGCGATGCCCCCCTGGGTGTGGATCGGGTTGTCGAGAGCGTGGATCACCTTCCCGTCGGGAGCAGGGACGTCCATCGCCGCCAGGTTCTCGGCCATCGTCTTGCCTGTGACGGTGAGGCAGTCGCCGTGGAGCAGGCCGGCCTCGAGGAGCTGGTTGAGGACGACAGGGACCCCGCCGATCGCGTCGAGGTCGACCATGTGGTACTTCCCATGCGGCTTGGTGTCCGCCAGGTGGGGCACCTTGGCAGCGATCCGGTTGAAGTCCTCGAGCTCGAGGTCGACCCTCGCCTCGTTGGCG
>JADGOD010000090.1 GCA_017883125.1 Acidimicrobiales bacterium | reverse complement strand
CCCCCATCCGGTCTCTCGGTTGTTGAGGCCAGCCAAGGTGTAGGTGATCGTGTCGAGGTCAGGACAGATGCGAAGTCCGTGGAGGGTGAGATCGTCACCGGTGTTGACGATCCCGGTGAGCGAGCCTGCGTCCACCACGGAGCGGAGCGCATCGAGCATTCGGGCAGCGCCGACGCCTCCGCACAGGACCGTGATCATGACGTCGACTGTAGGTGGGGCATGGTCGATACGCTAAAGGACGATGCACTCCTTCGACCTCATCGAATCGTGGCCTGGTGCCGTCCGGGGTGTCATCGTTCGGGTGAGGAGAAGTGACGGTGGCCTTGCCCGGGCCGCGACGGGGCATTGCTCGACTCCGCTCCCGTGGGCCTCGGTGACCAAGGTGGCGGTCGCCTATGGGGTCTTGAGGGCGGTCCAGGACGGCCTCATCGCACTCGATGACGAGGCGGGACCAGCCGGGGCCACCGTGGAGCAGCTGCTGTGCCACGCCGGCGGCATCGGCCCCTCGAGCGCCGTCTCGCTCTGCCCGCCGGGCACCCGTCGGATCTACTCGAATGCCGGATACGAGCTGCTGGCCGCCTTCGTGGAGCGCTGGTCCGGTCAGGAGTTCGCTGAGTACCTGACCGAGGCGGTGCTGGCACCGCTGGGGCTCTCGGACACGATGCTGGAGGGGAGCCCCGCCTCGGGGCTGATCGGGACGGTCGATGACCTCGACCGCCTCCTCGTCGAGGTCATGGATCCCACGCTGTTGAACGCCGAGATGGTCTCGGCGATGCGCTCGATCCACTTCCCGGAGCTCGGTGGCGTCCTTCCCGGGTTCGGGCGGTTCCATCCGTGCCCGTGGGGGCTCGGCCTCGAGATCAAGGGAGCGAAGGACCCGCACTGGACCGGCCGGCGATGGGGTCCTTCGACCGTTGGTCACTTCGGCCAGTCGGGCAGCTTCCTCGTCGTCGATCCGGATCGAGCCCTCGGGGTCGTCACGCTCGGCGACGAGCCGTTCGGCCCGTGGGCAGCCAACGCGTGGCCCGGCTTCCTCGACGCCGTCTTCGAAGAAGCCCTCGATCAGCCAGCGTAAGAGGGTCGTGGACCTTCGGGAGTGCGGAGGATGAATGAGCGGGTGTGGAATGCTCGTGAGATGCCTGACGAGCCAGAGGAGCGGACCCGACTCCGTGTCGCCCTCGACGGGACCCCGTTGCTCGGGAAGCGCACGGGAATCGGGGTGGCCACCTCGCTCATGCTCATCGCGCTGGCCGCCCGGGATGACGTCACGGTCTCGGCCTTCGCCGTCACCTGGAAGAACCGGCGAGATCTGGCGCTGAGCGTTCCCGATGGTGTCGGGACCGAACAGCGACCGATGGTCGCTCGGCCGCTGATGGCGGCCTGGTCTCGGATGAACCGACCGAAGATCGAACGGTTCGTGGGTCCGATCGACGTGGTGCACGGGACCAACTACGTGGTGCCACCGAGCCGTCGCGCCGGTCGCGTGGTCTCGGTGTACGACCTGACCTTTGCCCGACACCCCGAGCTCTGCGAGCCAGCCACGCTGCGCTTCGATCGACTCATCGCACGGGCCCTGCGAGGCGGAGCGATCGTGCACACGCCGTCGCACTTCATCGCCGAGGAGGTCAGGGAGCACTTCGGTGCCCGAAGGGAGCAGATGGCGACCGTCCATCTCGGTGTCCCGCCGCTCGCCGCGCCGGACCATCACGGTGCCGCACAGGTGGTTCCGGCGGGTCGCCCCTACATCCTCAGCATCGGGACCGCAGAGCCCCGAAAGGACCTTCCCTCGCTGGTGCGGGCATTTGATGCCCTGGCTGCCCGGCACGCCGATCTCGAGCTGGTGCTGGTCGGCCCTCCAGGGTGGGGAACCCCTGCACTCGAGGAGGCGATCCGGGCGTCGCACGCGAGGGACCGGATCCGACAGGCAGGGTTCGTCAGCGACGAGGTCCTCTCCGGGCTGCTCAGCGGTGCCCGGGCCCTGGCGTACCCATCGATCTACGAGGGATTCGGCTTCCCCCCCCTCCAGGCGATGGCGGCCGGCGTCCCGGTGGTGACGACTCGGGCGGGAGCGGTGACCGAGATCGTGGGAGGTGCGGCTCTGGTGGTGGATCCCGGAGAGGTCGATGACCTCGCGGCGGCGCTGCAGGTAGCTGTTGACGACGAGGCACAGCGATCGGTCCTGATCACCGCTGGGAGAGCGAGGACGAAGGACTTCACGTGGGAGAAGACGGCAAGCGGTCTCATGGAGGCCTACCGGCGCTCGCGGGAGCGGTGATGCGGCTCGGGATCGTGGCGGAGCAGCTTCGCCAGGAGGTGCCCGGCGGGATCGGGACCTACGTCAGGGGGCTCATACGAGGGCTGCTCGACCTCGATGACGCTGACCTCGAGGTGATCGGCATCACCAGCCGAGCTCCTCGTCCCGATCCGCTGTCTAGCCTCGGTGTGGAGCTGAGGACGTCGGTGTTCCCCCATCGACTCCAGATGGCGCTCTGGGACCGAGGTATCGACTCCCGGCGCCAGGATCTCGATGTCCTCCATCTCACCTCGATCGCTGGTCCGCTGGGCGGCGGCCACGGACCGCCCCGATCGGTCATGGTCCATGACCTCGGCTGGCGATTGAACCCCGAGCTGACCACGCGGAGGGGATTCCGTTGGCATGAAGCCGCTTGGAGCCGGGTTCGAGGTTCGTCGGCTGCGCTGATCACCCCGTCAGTGGACGTTGCCGAGCTGCTGATCGCCGATGGCGTGGCGCGCGATCGGGTGACGGTCATCGCCGAGGGGAGCGATCATCTCCCTCCGGCCGATCACCGTGCCATGAGTCGACTCCTGGAAGGCCTTGGGGTGCACGGTCCGTTCCTCCTCACCGTCTCGACGCTCGAGCCTCGGAAGAACCTCACCCGCCTCCTCGAGGCTCACCGACTCCTTGAAGCCGATGGACGATCGCTGCCCCTGCTCATCGTGGGTCCTGCTGGATGGGGTGAGGCCCCGCCGACGTCCCAGAGCGCACTCCTCGCCGGTCGCCAACCTGATGCGGTTCTCGCCGGGCTCTATGAGGCGTGTGCGGGCTTCGTCTACGTCCCAGTGACCGAGGGCTTCGGACTCCCGCCGTTGGAGGCGATGGCCCACGGGGCGCCGGTGGTGGTGAGCGGCACCACGCCGAGCACGAAGACGGCACCTGACTGCTGGAGGGTCGATCCCACTGACGTCGCCGAGATCGCCGAGGCCCTCGCCGAGATGTGTGGCGACGAGCCGGCTCGGGACCGGGCGCGACGCTCGGGCTTGGCGTTCGCCGCCTCGCACCGTTGGCAAGAGGTCGCACAGCGCCACGTCGATCTGTGGAGGTCACTGTGATGCCAGCGCTCCGGGTCAGCATCGACGTCAGCGCGGTCCCCGTGCAGCCTGCAGGGGCGGGCCGCTACACCATCGAGCTCCTCAAGGCTCTTCGAGAGTACGACGGACTCTCCCTCGCACTCGTCGCCAGACGGGGTGACGCAACACGGTGGGCGTCGCTCGATCCCGGCGCAAAGGTCGTCGACATCGTCCCGTCGTCGCGGCCGCTCCGCCTGGTCTACGAGCAGGTCTTCTTGGGCCGCGAGCTGGGACGCCTCAACGTCGAGGTCCATCACGGTCCTCACTACACGATGCCGAGGAACGCGCCGGTCCCTTCGGTGGTCACGATCCACGACGTGACCTTCTTCGACCGACCCGAGGTCCACGAGAGGAGCAAGGTGATGTTCTTCCGACGGGCGATCGCCGACGCTGCGAAGCGGGCATCGGTGCTCGTCTGCGTGTCGGAGCGAACAGCGCTGCGCCTTGCCGAAGTGGTTGACGTCGAGGTGCCCGTGATCGTGGCGCCCCACGGCATCGATCACGGACGCTTCTCGGCCGTCGAGCCCTCCGAAGGTTCGGACACCCGAATCCTGTCCGGGCTCGGGCTCGATCTCCAACGTCGGCACATCGTGGCGCTGGGCACCCTGGAGCCACGCAAGGGGCTCGGGGGCCTCCTGGGAGCGTTCGAGCTGGTCGCCCGTGAGGATCCGGCCGTCGAGCTCGTCCTCGTGGGCCAGCGAGGCTGGGGGATGGAGGCCTTCGAGGCCTCTCTCGCCGCCTCACCAGTGAGGAGCCGGGTCAAGACCCTCGGGTACGTCCCCGACGAGGCGGTGCCCGCGCTCCTCCGCAAGGCAGCGGTTGTGGCGTATCCCTCGATCGACGAGGGGTTCGGGCTCCCTGCCCTCGAGGGCCTGGCGTGCGGAGCCCCGGTTGTGACGACGGAGGGCTCGGTGATGGCTGACCTCTGCGGGGAGGCACCGTGGCTGGTGGCCCCGGGTGACCCGGACGCGCTGGCGCACGGGATCGGCGCCGCCCTGTCGTCGACTGAGTCGGAGAGGGATCGGCGCAGGGCGTTGGGACAGGCGACGGCGGCCACCTACACCTGGTCGCAGACCGCAGCCCGCCACGTTGAGGCCTATGAGATGGCACGTGCTCGGGGTCGCCGCGCGTCGAGGAAGTAGGGTTCGTCTCCGTGCACGCCTTGATCACCGGAGGGCTGGGGTTCGTGGGGCGCCATCTCGAGGAGCACCTCCGTGCACACGGTGACTCGGTCACCATCGTCGATCTTGAGACCGACGTCACCGATCTCGAGGCGGTCTCCGCAGCGGTTCTCGCCGCCAAGCCCGATGCCATCTACCACCTTGCCGCCCTGGCCCACGTGGGCGACTCGTGGCGGGACCCGTCACGAGTCCTGGCCGTCAACGTGATCGGGACCTCCAATGTGCTGGCGGCCGCTCGGGTGGTCGATCCGCAGATCGCCGTTCTCGTGGTGAGCTCCGCCGAGGTCTACGGCATCGTGAGCCCCGACGAGCTCCCGCTGACCGAGGAGAGTCCCGTGGCGCCCGCATCGCCGTACGCTGCCTCGAAGGCGGCGGCAGAGCAGGTGGCCCTCCAGGCGGCCCGTGGCTTCGGTCAGCGAGTCATCGTGGCACGGCCCTTCAACCACATCGGACCGGGTCAAGCCCCGACGTTCGCCGTTCCGGCCTTTGCCAAGCGCATCGCCGAAGCCAAGGCGACCAACCAGAAGACGCTGTCGGTGGGGAACCTCTCGACCCGTCGAGACTTCACTGACGTTCGCGACGTCGTGGTCGCCTACCGCCTCATGATCGAGAGCGGCACATCTGGGGACATCTACAACGTGGCGTCAGGACGTGACGTTGCGATGTCCGAGATCGTCGCCACGCTTGAGGAGCTCGCGGGGATCTCGCTCGAGCTGGTCACTGACGCCGAGCTGGTGCGCCCCGTGGACATTCCGGTGCTGCGGGGTGACGCCAGCCTCCTGGCGAGTGAGACGGGATGGGCTCCTACCTGGGAGCTCCGCCAGACCCTCGAAGACGTCCTCTGCTCGTTCGTCTCCTGAACGCGACTCGAGGAGCCCACCGACGCGGGCTCCTCGAGACTGCGCGAATGGCTCAGTCGGCTACGAGCTGACGACCTTGCTCCTGAGCTTGGCCCGGGTCTCCCGGCCGGTCTCGCGGGCTCGGCGTGAGAGGTCTCGAGCTTGAGCGGGGAGACGGTCCTCGAGCGGCTGGATCTTCTCCTCGACCTTCGTGATGGTCGCCTCAACGTGCTTGTCGGCCTTGGCGACCGTGTCGGTCGTGGCCTTGGCCACCGTCCCGGCGTGGGTCTTGATGGCCTCGAGGTGGTCGCTGAGGTCCTTCGACTTGGCGGTCTGAGCCATCTGACGTGCCTGGGCCTGGACCTTGTTCAGGCCCATCACACCCAGTCCGAGCAAGGTGTACGCGGCGTTCTTCACCTTCTCGGAGGCGTCCTTGGCGCTGGTGGGCGCTGCGCCCGCCACGGCGGACGCTGTGGACCTGGCCTTGTCGGCCGTGCTCTTCGCGGCTGATGCTGCCTTGTTGACTGGGTTCTCTGCCATGGTGGGCCTTCCTCGTGCTCGATGGGTGACCGGGGGACTCCGGCACATAGCAAGTGTATCAGCAGTGCATAACAGTTGCAAGCACTCGCACCCTCCAGGCGGGAAGTAGCCTCAACGTTCTGATGGATACACAAGCGCCTGCCGTCGTGGCCGTGGTGGTCACCTCGAACCCCGATGAGCGCTTGGAGGAGACGCTGGCCTCGCTGGAGGCGCAGGACTACGAGTCGCTCCGCACCTTGGTCCTGATCGGTGACGGTGGCAACGAGGTCTCCGATCGGGTCGCCGCAGTCTCCCCGACGATGTTCGTCGCCCACCTAGAGGAGGATCGGGGATTCGGCGCAGCGGTCAATCGGGCCCTCGAGATCGTGCAGGGCGCCGCCTTCCTGGTCCTCTGCCACGACGACGTGGTCCTGGCTCCTGACGCCATCCACCTGATGGTCGAAGAGAGCTTCCGATCGAACGCTGGAATCGTCACTCCGAAGGTGGTCAGCACGGAGGATCCCACATCGCTGCTCCATGTGGGCCAAGGGACCGACCGCTTCGGCACGGTGATCGAACGGGTCCTTCCCGGAGAGGTTGACCAGGGTCAGCACGATGCCGTCCGAGATGTCTTCGTCGCCCCAGGCGGGGTGACCTTGGTCCGAGATGATCTTCTCCGCTCGATCGGGGGATTCGACGAGCGGTACGTGGCGATGGGCGACGATCTTGAGTTCTCCTGGAGGGCCCGTCTCGCCGGAGCGAGGATCGTCTGCGCCCCGCAGGCGGTCGTCGCTCACAGCGAGCGCCTGGCCGCAGGGGAGCGCTCATTGCCGGTTCCCGCTGGGGGCGGTGAGGCGCTGAGCTTGAGCCGTCTCCACCGGCGCAACGAGCTCCAGACACTGCTGATCTGCTGGGGAGGTCCCGAGAGGGCTTTCACGCTCGCACTTCTTGCTCTGCTGAACCTCGGCGAGATCGCGGTGGCTGCCGTCGGTGGAGACCATGCGCGCGCGGTAGACATCAGAGAGGCGTGGCGGCAGGCGTGGCGGGATCGTCGCCGAATCCGAGACGCCCGCCGCCGCGCACAGGCGCTTCGGACGGTCTCGGATCGAGATGTTCGGTCCTTCCAGGCTCACGGAGCAACACGCTTCCGTCGCTTTGCGACGAACCTCCTCCACCACGGCTATGACGCCGCTCGAGGCGTGCTCCCCGTCGAAGAGGTCGCAGAGGACGTCGAGCCCCTCTCCTCGAGCTTCGGCGGGGCGTTCAGCGATGACCAGGGCTTCGACGAGCTCGACGACCTGGGCCACCGGTCGGGTCCCCGACGCCGCGGGAGGCACCGGCTCTCTTCGGCACGCTCGCTGTTCATGGTGAGCCTCGCCGCCATCGCCATGTACACCTTCGGCTGCCGGAACCTCCTCGGTGCTCGGCTCCCGATGATCGGTCAGCTCGTCCCGCTGGGATCGTGGCTCTCGACATGGCACCGTGTGGTGGCGAGCTGGCAGCCCACCGGGCTCGGCAGCGGAACGCCAGGCAGCCCGGGCTATGCCACGTTCGGGCTCTTCGGAACGCTGACCTTCGGACAGATGGGGGTGCTCGAGCACCTGCTGATCTTCGCCGCCGTGCCAATCGGGGCAATCGGGGTCTTCCGACTCCTGAGCCCGGTCGCATCGAATCGAGCCCGCGTCCTCGCAGCGCTGGCCTTCGGCGGCCTCTCGCTCGGCATGAACGACATCGCAACTGGCCGCATCGGAGGGCTGGTGGCACTGGCCGCAACGCCGTTCATCCTGCGTCGCCTGCTTCGCATCTGCCGGATCACCCCGTTCGACGACCCGTTCCCTCCCTCGGTCCGCTTCGCCACCAAGGGGTGGCGCCGCTCAGCCCGGGGCCAAGTGGTGGCCCTCGGACTGCTTCTCGCACTCGTCAGCTCCGTGGCTCCCGCGGTGCTCGTCGTCACCATCGCCTCCAGCATCGGGATCGCGTTCACTGCCCTCGTCCAGCCAGGAGGGCGCCCGTTGGCCGGGCAGGGAAGAGTCCTCGGGGCCCTGGTGCTGGCGCTCGTGCTGCTCGCCCCGCTCACGGTGCCGGTCGTGCTCGGTGGAACGTCGGGACTCGCCGTCTTCGGCGTTGCTGGTGGACCCTGGTCGATGCCAGGGATCGGCGGGCTCGTTCGATTCGCCGTGGGACCAAACGGAGGGGGAGCGTTGGCGTGGCTGCTCCCGGTCGCTGCGGTGGTGCCTCTCCTGATCGCCAGGGAGCGGCGCCTGGCCCTTGCTGCCCGCCTGAGCGGTGCGGGGCTTGCCTGCCTCGCGCTCGCCCTCTTCGTGAGCCGTGGCGGATGGGGACCCTTCGCACCAGACGTCTTCGTGTTGCTGGCCCCGGTGGCGACGGTGATCGCCGTGTTGGTCGGCCTCGGGTTGGCCGCGCTGGAGATGGACGTGGCAGAGGCTCGGTTCGGGTGGCGCCAGGTCATCGGCACGCTGGGGGTCGCGGCGGCTCTCGTCGGACTCCTCCCGGCCCTCGGCTCGGTGGGGAATGGTCGGTGGAAGATGCCGACCACCGGTTACGGCGAGGCGCTGGCCTTTCTGAGTAGCCAGAACCTCGTAGGTCACCGGGTCCTGTGGCTTGGCGATCCGAGATCGGTCCCCGGCTCGTCGTGGCCCCTTGAGCCCGGGCTGGCGTGGTCGACGTCTGCCGACGGTCTCCCCGGTGGGGCGAACCTGTTCGCCCCACCAACTGCCACGGCAGCCTCGGCGATCACCAGCGCGGTCAACGAGGCTCTCGCCGGCCAGACGGTGCACCTCGGCCAGCTCCTCTCTCCGGCCGGGATCGTCGCCATTGTCGTGACCACGGCGGTCGCACCGACGCTGCCTGGCCTCCAGACCGGAGAATCTACGCCCCCTCCCGCGTCCGTCCTTCCGGCACTCTCGGCTCAGGGAGACCTCGTGCAGGTCCCTGGTGGCGGTGGGGCATCGATCTTCGAGAATCCGTCCGCCATGGCCGTGGTGTCCACACGAGCGCTGCCGCTGAGCCCCCAGGCGACCCCGTCGTCGTCGGATGCGGTGCTCGGATGGTCACCGCTGTCGACCACCACCCCGCTGAGCGGGGTGGTTCCCTCGGGTCATCGGACCGCCTTCGTCGGCCTCGCCCCGTCGAGCGCGTTCAGCATGCACGGTGGATCGTCGCTGGCGCCGGCCTTCGGCTGGGCTCAAAGCGCGTCAGTGAACCCCGGGCCGCTGGAGGTCTCGCTCTCGGTGCCCCCGTACGACGCTCTCGCTGGGATCGCCATGCTCGTGGCATGGCTTGCCTCCGGCCTCGCCCTCCTTGGTCGTCACCGGTGGCTTGACTGGTGGTGGACCGCGCTGCGATCAAGGGCCCGGCGACCGAAGGGATCAGACGGGCCTGAGGAGCTTCCGGAGGCCGTCCTGGCAGTCGGTGATGGGGAGGTCGAGTGAGCACGCCCCATCACGGCCGACACCGCACCCATGAGACGCACCGCGCCCTGCTGGTGATGCTCGTGGTCCTCGTCGCAGGAGGCCTCACGGTGGCCAGCATCCTGACGCGATCCACGGCCTCCCCGGCTCCGGCCTTCGCTGGGGTGTCACAGGTGGCGCCCAACGGGGCAGAGTCCTCGTCGTTCGTCTGCGGCGGCTTCACCGAGGGCGCCGGATCGACCGTGCCTGGTTCGGTGCTGATCACCAACGCAACCTCGGAGATCCGTCACGCTTCCATCGAGGTCGTCGATGACAAGGGGAGCCAGATCGTCGTGAAGAAGACGATTGATCCCCGCGTCACCACAGCGGTGCCGATCAGTGGTCTCCTCAGCGGAGGACTCTGGGTGTCGGCCACGGCGACCTTCGACGGCGGGGGAGTCGCTGTCGTGGAGCAGACGACCCGCGTCGGAGAGGGATCCGTGACGCCGTGTGCGTCAGTCGCCTCTCCGAGCTGGTACTTCGCCGGAGGGTCCACCGTCTCAGGCCAGGACCTCGTCTACTCCCTGGTGAACCCGACGGCCACCGCGGCGGTCGTCAACGTCTCGTTCATCGGGGGTGGTGGGCTGGTGCAGCCTCAGGGCTCCCAAGGCCTCGTCGTCCCGCCCTCGGGCCTGGTGACGTTCTCTGCGGTGGCTGTGGCTCCCCACATCCCGCTGATCGGGGCCATCGTGCAGGCCACCCAGGGAAGCGTGGTGGCGTTCGCCACCCAGCAGTCGCCCTTCCCCCACGGAGTGGTGCTGACGCTGGGCGAGTCGACGCTCGAGCGCCGCTGGCAGATGGCCAGGGCCGTCTCCACCAAGGGAGCGGTGAACTCGCTGGTCATCGCCAATCCGACGTCGCAGGCCCAGGTGGTCACGGTTCGGGCCAGGATTCCCTCGGGTCCGCTCTCGCCGTGGAGCGAGGTCGTCGCTCCGTACTCGCTGTGGCAGCTGGTGACCGCTCCGGCATCCCGGGTCCCCGTGACTGACATCTACTCGGCCGTCGTGACCACCTCAGGCCCGGGCGTCTCGGTCTCGGAGGTCACGCAGGTCGTCGGTGCCGCCAGCGCTGGATGGGGGAGCACGCCGCTCGCTGCACCAGTGGTGGTGGATGCAGGGAGGTGGATCCTGCCTGGCTCGGTGCAGGGAACGCCGATCGGGATGACCTTCACCAACTCAGGATCGTCCCCCGTGCGGGTCCACGCGTCGATCCTCACCCCGGCGGGCGAGATCTCGCTGGACCTGGTCGACGGCACGACGATCGCAGCGGGTGAGTCGATCTCGCTCTCGAGCACCATCCGCAAGGGGATCGGCACACACCCGATCCTGATCTCGGCCTCCGGGCCGCTGGTGGTCGGTGAAGACCTCCCCTTCGTCACCGCACCAGGGGTGGCCTCGATCGTCGCCCTTGCCATCCTCCCCTAGGGGGTCAGGTGGAGAGGTCGCCGCCCGACCAGGTCGGCGGGGACCACGGCTTCTCGGAGGTCGGTTCGTCGATCGCTGTCGGCGGCTGGGCGCTGTCGGCGTGAACCGATCCGTTGAACGAGGGGACCACGGCTTTGGGCCCACGCTCGTGGACAGGCCCGCCGAAGGCCTCATCGACCAGCTTGCCAACCGTCTCGCCGTCGATCGTCTCTGACTCGAGGAGGGCCTCGGCCACCTTGTTGAGTCCGGCACGGTGACGGTTGAGCAGCTCGATGGCCCTGGTCTCCTGCTCGCGGAGGATGCGCTCGACCTCGTCATCGATGACTCGGCTGGTATCTTCTGAGTAGTCCCGAGAGTGCATGAGGTCCTCGCCGAGGAAGACCTGGCCCTGGGAGCCCCACGCCATCGGGCCGATCTTGTCGCTCATGCCCCATTCGCGCACCATCCGGCGCGCCAGCTCGGTGTTGCCCACAAGATCGTTGGCCGCGCCGGTGGAGAGGTCGCCGTAGACGATGAGCTCGGCGACCCGGCCACCCATCCGGACGCAGAGGGAGTCTTCGATCATCTGACGAGGGTGGATGTGACGCTCCTCCATGGGCATCTGCATCGTCACCCCCAGCGCCATGCCGGTGGGGAGGATGGTGACCTTGTGCACGGGGTCGGCCTCTTCGAGGACGTAGGCGAGGATGGCGTGGCCGCCCTCGTGGTAGGCGACGCGCTCCTTCTCGGCGTCGGAGAGCACCAGGCTGTCTCGACGCTGGCCGATCAGGACACGGTCCCGTGCGGTCTCGAAGTCCTCCATGGTGATGGTCACCGAACCACGGCGGACGGCATGGAGCGCGGCTTCGTTGACCAAGTTGGCGAGATCTGCCCCGCTCATCCCTGGCGTGCCCCGAGCGACCATTTCGAGGTCGACCCCCTCGGCGATCTGCTTGCCGCGGCAGTGGACCTTGAGGATGGGAAGCCGTTCTTCGAGATCAGGGAGTGGCACGACGATCTGGCGGTCGAAGCGTCCCGGTCGGAGCAGGGCGGGGTCGAGGATGTCGGGGCGGTTGGTCGCGCCGATGATCACGACGCCTTCGGCGGAGTCGAACCCGTCCATCTCGGAGAGCATCTGGTTGAGCGTCTGCTCGCGCTCGTCGTGGCCGCCACCCAGCCCGGCGCCCCGCTTTCGACCGATGGAGTCGATCTCGTCGACGAAGATGATGGCCGGTGCCTGCTTTCGGGCGGTCTGGAAGAGGTCTCGGACCCGGCTTGCACCGACGCCGACGAACATCTCCATGAAGTCGCTCCCGGTGACCGAGAGGAAGGGCACGCCGGCCTCACCGGCCACGGCCCGGGCCATGAGGGTCTTGCCGGTCCCCGGGGGGCCGACGAGGAGGATCCCTCGTGGGATGCGGGCACCGATGTCGTTGAAGCGGGCCGGGTGCTTGAGGAAGTCGACCACCTCGGCGATCTCGGTCTTGACGCCCTGGTAGCCGGCGACGTCGGCGAAGGTCGTCGACGGCCGTTCCGTGGAGTAGAGCTTGGCCTTGGACTTGCCGACCGACATGATCCCGTTCATCTGGCCGCGTGCCTGGCGACCGACGAAGACCATCATCCCGACGAAGAGGGCGATCAAGAAGATGTAGGGCAGCCAGGTGCTCAGCGCATTCGACGGAGTCACGACGTTGACGACGACCCCGTCCCTGCGAACGGTGGCGATGTCCGTCGGCAGCGGGGGGTTGAAGCCCATCGATTGGTACGAGGTGCCGTTCTTGAGCTTCCCGGAGATCGACCCGGAGGTGTTGTCGAAGGTGGCGGTCTTGATCTTGTGGTTGTTGGCGTCGGTGAGGAACTGCGAGTAGCTCAGGCTCTTCGAGCTCGAGTGGGGCAGCACGGCCGGGACGATGACGACCAAGAGGGCCACCACGGCGATGATCAACCAGATCAGCCGCCAGTTCTGCTCCTTGCCCCGTGGGGTCGCGTTCTTGGGTTTCTGGGCCTCATCAGGCGTTTTGGGGGTTGCCACAGCTCCCATGCTAGGCGGAGGCGCTCTCGGGCTTGGTATCGGGGACTCGGAACCATCCGAGTTCACTATCGTGGAGATTCGTGACGGACCCGACAACGACGGAGCCGCCGCGCCGGTTCGCCGCCCAGGGCGTCTTCGCCGAGCCGCTGAGCCGCCAAGAGGCGCTTCGTTGGCTGCTCCTGGCCGTCGGCGGGTTCGTGGCGGGACAGATCCTGAGCGCCGGTCTGGTGTCCCTCGTCGCAGCGGTGAACGGCCAGTCCTCCAACCTCACGGTGATCTCCCACTCGACGTCGCCTCCCGGGTGGTACGTCGTCACCAGCCTTCTCGGCCTGTGGGGCGGGTTCCTCGGCGCGGCCCTCCTGGCGATCCGGGCCAGTGGGCCGATCCGGCGGCGCCTCGGCGTCGCGTTCCGACCACGAGACCTGCTCGGGATCCTGGTCGGCATCGCCACGCAGATCGTGATCGGAGTGATGTACCAGCCGTTCATGAAGCACATCGACCACTTCAACGCGCCGATCACCAAGCTCACGGGGGGCAGCCACGGCGCCGGGTACGTGCTGATCATCCTGATGACGGTCATCGGAGCACCGGTGGTCGAGGAGATCTTCTTCCGCGGCCTTCTCCTGCGAGGCCTGGTGGGGGTCGCCACATCGTTCGACAGGGTGAAGGCCCAGCGGATCGGCATGGTGGTCGCCGTCCTCGCCGACGGGCTCCTCTTCGGGCTCTCCCATGGTGAGTTGGTGCAGCTCCCGGGTCTCATGGTGGTGGGGATCGTGCTCTCGGTCCTGTTCCTCAAGACCGGGAAGCTCGGGATGAGCATCGTGACGCACGCTTCGTTCAACGGGCTCGCCATGTTGAGCTACACGGTGTCAACCTCGACCGTGCTGCTATGGCTTCACTGAGCACCCCGAACCACAAGGGTCGCTGGGCGGCGTGGCGCCGTGAACTCCCTCGCCTCAGCGCTCTCGTCGCCATCGGTGGCGTCCTCTGGGTCACGATCTCCCAGCTCCACCCCGAGCTGCTCCTGAACTCCTCGATCACCACCGGCGGTGACACCGGTGCGCACGTCGCGCTCCCCGAGTTCTTGAGGTCATCGCTCCTGTCCCACGGTCACCTCACCGGCTGGTATCCGGGCTGGTACGACGGGTTCCCCCTCTACACCTTCTACTTCGTCTTCCCGGACCTCCTTGCGGCGCTGGGCTCGTACGTCGTCTCCTACGGCGTGGCCTTCAAGATGGCCACGATCGCCGGTTCGGTGGCGATGCCGTTCGCCGCCTACGGGCTCGGCCGCCTCTTCCGCCTCCGAGCGCCGCTTCCGAGCGCGCTCGCTGTGGCGACGCTGCCGTTCCTCTTCGATCCGACGTTCACGATCGACGGGGGGAACCTCTTCTCAACCCTGGCCGGCGAGTACGCCTTCTCCCTCTCGCTCGCCCTGTCCCTCCTGGTGATCGGGCTCTTCGCCCGGGGGGTCGAGGAGGGGAAGGGGGGCGTGGTGACGCCCGTGGTCATGGCGCTGTGCCTCGGCTCGCACCTTGTGCCCTTCCTCTACGCCGGCCTCGGTGCCCTTGCCGTGACGTTGATCGCCCTCCTGCCGAGGACCTGGCTTCGAGGCGACGACTCACAGGGCAACCCCGCTGGGCTCCTCGGCCGCTCTCGGCTCGGCCGACCCCAGGCCCTGTGGTGGTCGGTCAGGACAGGGTTGATCGGTCTCGGTCTCTCCGCGTGGTGGTTCATCCCCTTTGTGGCGAACCAGGGCTACACGAACCCGATGGGCTACACCAACGACACGGACTACCTCAACAAGCTCTTCCCCTCGGCCACGATCTGGGTCGCCGTCCTCGCTGGCCTCGGGGCGATCCTCGCCATCCGTCTGGCCAGCCGCTTCGCGATCACGTTCATCGCCCTCGCCCTCGTCTCTGCCCTGGCGTTCGTCGTCGTGCCTCAAGGGAGCCTGTGGAACGAGCGGATCCTCCCGCTCTGGTACCTCTCGCTCTACCTCATCGGGGCCTGGATGGTCGGCTACCTGGTTGCAGCGCTCGTCCGGTGGATCCGTCGGGAGCGGCTCGAGCGCTCGTTCTCCTCGGCATCCCTGCATCGGCGAAGGGCTCACGGCCGGACCTATGGCTGGCTCCCTGCCGCCGTCGGCGGCCCGGTCGCCCTTCTGGCGCTGGCCATCCTCGTCGTGCTCCCCCCGATGGTCCCAGATCTCGTCGCGCCCTCGACCCTCAAGGCGGTCGGCGTGACGGTCGGTTCGAACCAGGTCTCCTCGTGGGCGCAGTGGAACTACTCGGGCTATGAGGCCAAGCCGGCCTATCCCGAGTACCAGACCATCATGAAGACCATGGGGTCTCTCGCCGGCCGCTACGGCTGCGGCCGGGCCATGTGGGAGTACAGCTCGTCGCTCGACCGGTTCGGGACCCCGATGGCCCTGATGCTGCTCCCGTACTGGACCAACAACTGCGTCGGCTCCCAGGAAGGCCTCTTCTTCGAGTCCTCGGCCACGGTCCCCTACCACTTCCTCATCCAGGCCGAGGTCTCCGCCGCACCGTCCAACCCCCAGGTGAACCTTCCCTACAGCGCGGTGAACGTCCCCATGGGCGTGGCGCACCTCCAGATGCTGGGCGTGAAGTACCTGATGACCTCGAGCCCGACGGTGACCGCCGCCGCCGACAAGACGTCATCGCTGACGAAGCTGACGACGATCGGTCCGTTCTCTGCAGAGAGCGGGGGTTCGCCGACCACCTGGTCGATCTACCTGATCCACGACGCGCCTCTGGTCGTCGGTCTCAAGCGCCTCCCGATCGTGGTGCCCGGCATCGAGGCGTCGTCGGACACCTGGAAGAACATCAACGTGACGTGGTTCGAGCAGCCCTACCGATGGGACAGCCCACTTGCCGCTTCAGGTCCTGCCAACTGGCCGAGAGGCAGCGGCTCGACCTCCTCGTCACCTGCGGTGACACCGGCGAAGATCACGAAGATCGTGACGTCGTCGTCGTCGGTCTCGTTCGACGTCGATCGCGTGGGGGTCCCGGTGGAGGTGCGGGTGTCGTACTACCCGAGGTGGCACGTCCAAGGAGCGACCGGGCCCTACCGGATCAGCCCCGATCTGATGGCAGTGGTCCCCACACGGCACCACGTGGTGCTCTCCTACGGCTCAGATCCGTCGACGACCACGGGGGTCGTCGCGACGATGCTCAGCGTGCTCTGCCTCGGGGCGGTGGCGTGGATCCCCCGGTGGTCTCGACGCAAGGGCGCCCACCGGAGGCGCTGACATCCACGGCGTCTTGGGCCCGTGGTCGTGGGTCGCTCGCTCCGGCTGATCTCACGGTCCCCGAGAGGGGGAGCCGGTGCCGCTCTAGGCGAGCAGCGTGGAGAGGAGGACGGCGCCAGTCGGGGCGGTCACCGTCACCGGTCCGCCCCAGTCCGTGAACGTGGCGTCCTTGTACTCCGTCGTGGAGCCCTGCTTGGCCACCAGGCTCGCAGACACCGGCAGGCTGGTGGACTTCGCCACGTAGAGCGTGGTCGCCTCGGTCGTCTTGGTTGACGGAGTCGAGGTCGACATCACGGGGATCACCGTCACCCCGCGCTTCGTCGTCTCTGCACCGAGGCTGGCGGTGGCCTTGGTCGGGTAGTAGATCCCGAGGGCGGAGACGATGGTGAGGCTCTGGGCGATCTGCGAGTAGGTCGAATCACTGGGGACGACCTCGATCCACTTGCCGACCGCACCGGCGGCCTGCGTTGCCGTGAGGCCGAGAGAGCCCTGAAGAGCGGTCGCCGATGTCGACTGGATGTAGATCGTCGAGCTGATCAGCCGCACCTCGAGGGCCACCGAGCCGCTGATCGTCAGGGTCTCCTGGGCTTCGGTCGCACCGATCTGGCCGGTGAGCGTCTCGCTCTTGGTCTTCAACCTCGTCACGTCGACGAAGTGAACCGTCGACTGGGCCTGGACGGCGGTCTGCGACTTGGTGATCAGCGCCTTGGCCTCGGCGTTGGTGCTCGACGAAGAGCTGCATGCCGCCAGCTAGAGGCCGCGCGTGGCGATGAGGGCGATGGCGAAGGGGCGTGATGTCACGCCGAGACGTTAGTACGGCGGTCGCCGGTTCTGGAGGCAGGGCCAGCTCACCTGGGGTTTGATGGCCCCCGAGAGCCGTGACCTAGGCTCTCGGTGATGTCCTCACCCTCTCGAGTCTTCAAGGCCTACGACATCCGAGGCACCTACCCTGACCAGATCGACGAGGCGCTCTGCCGGGCGATCGGCTCTGCTGTAGCGACCTTCACGGCGACGCCGACCCTGCTCTTGGCCCGGGACATGCGACCCTCGGGTGTCCCGCTGGCAGCTGCGTTCACCGAAGGTGCCAACGCTGCTGGCGCATCGATCATCGACATCGGCTTGGCATCGACGGACCTGCTCTACTTCGCCGCCGGTCATCTCGACGCACCGGGCGTGATGTTCACCGCCTCGCACAACCCCGCGCAGTACAACGGGATCAAGCTCTGCCTCGCCGGAGCCAAGCCGATCGGCCGAGACACCGGCCTCGCCGAGATCGAGGAGCTGACCGAGCAGTTCCTCGTCACACCGGCCGCCGGGGGCGAGGGGAGCGTCGAGGAGCGCGACCTTCTCGATGCCTACGCGGCCCATGTGCACTCCTTCGTCGATCTCACCGCGCTCAAACCCCTCAAGATCGTCTGCGACACCGCCAATGGGATGGGCGGCCTCGTGGCACCGCTGGTCTTCGATGGCCTGCCCTTCGACGTGGAGATCCTCTTCGGGGAGCTCGACGGGACCTTCCCCAACCACCCCGCAGATCCGATCCAGCCCGAGAACCTGAAGGATCTCCAGAGAGCGGTCCTCGCCGGGAAGGCGGACATCGGTCTGGCCTTCGACGGGGATGCCGATCGTGTCTTCTTGATCGACGAGAAGGCTCAGCCGGTCTCGGGGTCGATCACCACCGCGCTGGTCGCCTCGGCACTTCTCGACAAGAACCCCGGCGCCACCATCCTCTACAACCTGATCTGCTCTCGGGTGGTTCCTGAGGTCATCGCCGAGAAGGGTGGGATCGGCGTCAGAACGATGGTGGGCCACAGCTTCATCAAGCAGGTGATGGCCGAGACCGGTGCTGTCTTCGGCGGCGAGCACAGCGGCCACTACTACTTCCGCGATAACTATCGGGCGGACTCGGGGATCATCACGGCGATGATCGTCCTCGAGCTGATGAGCCGATCGGGGATCCCGCTCTCCGAGATGCTCCGTCCCTTCCAGCGCTACGCCGCCTCCGGTGAGATCAACACCGAGGTCCCTGATCCCGCAGCGGCAGTCGAAGCGGTGGCAGCCCACGTCGAGAGGACGGGCGGCACCGCGGATCGCCTTGACGGTCTGACGGTCGATCACGGCTCGTGGTGGTTCAACCTCCGGCCATCGAACACAGAGCCCCTCTTGCGCCTCAACGTCGAGGCACCTGACGCGGAGTCATGCGCACAGCACGTCGCCGAGGTTCTCGACCTCGTCGAATCGTTGACCCGGCCCTAGAGAGGAATGCGGCAATGGCACTAGACACCCTGCTCATCGAGATCCTGGCCTGCCCGGTCGACCACGGGCCACTGCTCTACTTCGCCGACGAGGATCTCCTCTTCAACCCGAGGACATCGACGGCGTTCGCCGTCGTCGATGACATCCCGGTGCTCCTCCCCGATGAGGGCACGGTGGTCGATGACGCCGAGCGCGACCGCCTGATGGCTAAGTCGTCAACCGCGATCGAGACTGGCCAGGGTCCCGGTACCGCTCGCTGAGAGAGCACGCGACGGCGTCCGGCGCCCATGGCACCCGGTGCCGAGTGATCGGCGGCGAGGAGACTGTTGTTGTTCTCGAAACTCTTCGAGAATCGCTGCGGAAATGAGATGGCGGGTTCAAGGGGTCCGCCGAGATGGAGATCGGACCCTACGGACGATCCTCTACGGAGGTCGAATTG